>NZ_ASZV01000035.1:0-72668 GCF_000442475.1 Ralstonia sp. AU12-08
GCGCGTTTTTGTTACTGCGCGTGGCGCTTATTGCTTGGCGACGCTGGTGTCCTGCTTCAGGCCTTCGGCTTGAATCTTCAGCTTGGTTTCCATGTTGAAACCGTACTTCTTGCCGTAGTCGATACCAAATTCGTCGCGGTTGAACGTGAGTTCGGCGTCGGCGCCGCATACCTCAACCTTCATCATCGGGTGCGGCATGCACTTGAACGCATTGATCTTCAGCGTTGCCGGCTTGGTCACGCCATGCAGCGTGAGTTGGCCCACGGCTTCGGTCGGCACATCACCCTTGAACTTGATGTCGGTGCTCTTGAAGGTGGCCGTCGGGAACTTGGCCACATCGAACATCTCTGCGCTCTTGGCGTGCTCGTCCATCTTGGGCAGGCCGAAGCTGATGCTGTCGGTCTGCACGGTCACGTCGATGGAGCCCTTCTTGGCTTCGCGATCGAGCGTAAAGGTGCCGCTGGACTTGTCGAACTTGCCGCGCCACTTCGACAGGCCACCCATGTGGTCAGCTTCAAAGCTCGGGTAGGTGTGGGTCGGGTCCAGTTGGTACGTGGACGGTGCAGCAAAGGCGGCGGTTGCAGCAACGGCCGACAGTGCGGCAACGAGGGTACGCAATTTCATGAGAACTCCTGCGGATAAAAGCGGCACACGAGGGCCGGAAAAAACGGTGAGGTGAGTACTTCCGATTACTTCTTGGCGATGACGATGCGGAACTTGATCGTCACGTCGTCGGCAACGACCGACGTGTCCTTCCACTCGCCGTCACCAATCTTGAACACGTTGCGCTTGACCGGCAGCGCGCCTTCAAACACCTGATTGGCGCCGTCCTGCTTGAAGGTGACCGGGGCCGTCACGTCTTGCGTGACGCCCTTGATGGTCAGCTTGCCGACCACGTCCACCTTGCCATTGGCGCCCGGCTTGAACGCCGACGACACGAAGGTGGCCTTCGGGTACTGCGCAGCGTTGAACCAGTCCTTCTTCTTCAATTCGTCGTTGTAGTCCTTGCTGCCCACGTCAACAGAGTTGATGTCGATGTTGACCGTGGCCGTGGACGCTGCCACGTTGGCCGCGTTGTAGTTCACGGCGGCGTCGAACTTGCCGAACTTGATATCCATCGGCACGCCGAGTTGCTTGCCGGTGGCCGTGACGCTGCTCTTGGCAGCATCCACCTGGGCCGTGGCCGACAGCGCAGCGATCGACAGCGCGCCGGCGGCAACCAGGGCGATAGCGCGGGGGCGCACAAAACGTTTCATCATCAGACTCCTTCGGTCAGGATGGAGAAGCAACGGGCGCCGGCACACACCAGCGCGTTTGGAAATCAGCGCACGAATCAGCGCAAGAAAGGCAGCATGCGACGCAGCGTGCCATCACGATCAATGACGTGGTGCTTGAGCGCGGCCAGGATGTGCAGCACGACAATCGTGGCCATGGTCCAGTTCAGCCACTCATGGGCTTCGTGGAAGAGGTCCTTCAGCATGTCGCTCTTGTCGAACGGCATCGGCATCTCCCACACGCCAAGGTAGACAACCTTGATACCGGCCGCCACGCTCAGCAGGTAACCGGTCAGCGGCACCGCCAGAATCAGCAGATACAGCACCAGGTGTGCACCCTCGGCAGCGCGGTGCTGCCACTTCGGCATCCCTGCCACCGGGGCCGGTGCCGGATGCGTCAGGCGCCACAGCACGCGCAGCACGGCAAAGATCAGCACGGTCACGCCGATCCACTTGTGATACGAGTACAGCTTCAGCTTGGTCGGCGTGAAACCGGGGATATCGGTCATGTACAGACCAAGCCCGAACGCGGCAAAGATCAGCAGCGCGATGATCCAGTGCAGCGCGATGGCAGGCTTGCCGTAGGCACCGTCATCCATGGCGGCGCGCGCGGCGAGATTCGATTGGGCAGCTTGTGACATCGGTTCCCTCAGTTTGGGGCGCTCTTCGTAAGCGGCGCCTGTCGGTAAGACGTAAGACCACGGCGCCAAATGTTTGTGCATTATTGAAGCGATCCGGCCAAGCAGGTTCCCCTCAAGTTCATCGAGAAATTCAAATTTTTTGATGAACAAGAAGCGCAGCCTGACCTAACAAGACCGCCCATTCTACAGAGCCCATATAGCAAAACAGCCTCCTCCGTAACCGTACGGAGGAGGCTGTCTTCGGGTCAGCCCAACAAATTTTCGGAACGATCAGAGCGCGTTGATCCGGCGTGCCAGTTCTTCTGCCTTGCCGATGTAGCTGCCGGGCGTCATGTCCAGCAGCAGCTTGCGGGCGTCTTCCGGAATCGCCAGTGTGCCGATGAAGTCACGCAGTGCCTCGCGCGAGATGCCCTTGCCGCGCGTCAACTCCTTGAGCTGCTCGTACGGGTTGGCAATGCCGTAGCGGCGCATCACGGTCTGCACCGGCTCGGCCAGGACTTCCCAGCAGTTGTCCAGGTCTTCGGCCAGGCGCGACGGGTTGGTTTCGAGCTTGCCCAGGCCGCGCAGGCACGCATCGTAGGCCAGCAGGCTGTAGCCGAACGCCACACCGATATTGCGCAGCACGGTCGAGTCCGTCAGGTCACGCTGCCAGCGCGAGACCGGCAGCTTTTCCGACAGATGGCGCAGCACGGCGTTGGCCAGGCCGACGTTGCCTTCCGAGTTTTCGAAGTCGATCGGGTTGACCTTGTGCGGCATGGTCGACGAGCCGATCTCGCCGGCCTTGGTCTTCTGCTTGAAGTAGCCCTGCGAGATGTAGCCCCAGACGTCGCGGTCCAGGTCCAGGATGATGGTGTTGGCGCGCGCCACGGCGTCGAACAGCTCGGCCATGTAGTCGTGCGGCTCGATCTGGATGGTGTACGGGTTGAACGTCAGGCCAAGGCGAGTCTCGATCACATTCTTCGAGAAGGCTTCCCAATCCAGTTGCGGATATGCCGACAGGTGCGCGTTGTAGTTGCCCACCGCGCCGTTCATCTTGCCCAGCAGTTCGACGGCCTCGATGCGGCGGATGGCGCGGTCCAGGCGGGCGGCCACGTTGGCCATTTCCTTGCCCAGCGTGGTCGGGCTGGCCGGCTGACCGTGCGTGCGCGAGAGCATCGACACATCGGCGTTGGCGTGAGCCAGCTCCACCAGGCGGGCCTGCACACGGCGCAGTGTCGGCACGATCACGGTGTCGCGCGCACCCTTGAGCATCATGCCGTGCGAGGTGTTGTTGATGTCTTCCGACGTGCAGGCGAAGTGGATGAACTCGCTGGCGGCTTCCAGCTCGGCGTTGCCCTTCACGCGCTCCTTCATCCAGTACTCGACGGCTTTCACGTCGTGGTTAGTGACGGCTTCGATTTCCTTGATACGGGCAGCGTCTGCCTCGGCAAAGTTTTCGACCAGGGCCAGCAGCGCGCCTTCGGCAGCGGCCGAAAAACGCGGGATCTCAGCCAGGCCGGCCTGCGACAGGGCGATCAGCCAGTGCACCTCCACCTTCACGCGGTTGCGCATGAAAGCGGCTTCCGACAGCCACTCGCGCAGCGGATCGGCCTTGGCGGCATAGCGGCCATCGATGGGAGACAGAGCGGTCAGTGCGGAAAGCGACGACATGGCAGGTGGGGAAAAATGTGAAGGGAATCTCAATCCGGACAACCCGGACGCTGCATCGAGCGTTGAACCAAGGTGCATATGCGCACCCCAGCAAGCCCATGATTTTACCACCCGGCACGCCGGTCTCAGGGCCAATCCGGCGCCTTGGCAAGCCTCCGTTTGGCTCAGGTGCACTCGGGCGCCGCCAAGAGCACGCGGGAAAGTGCGCGGCTATACTTCCGCCTCCAACATGACATGCCTATGAAACTGATCGGATCCCACGCCAGCCCGTACACCCGCAAGGTGCGTGTGGTGCTGGCCGAAAAGAAAATCGACTGCCAGTTCGTGCTGGAAGACGTCTGGAGCGCCGACACACAGATCCACCAGTTCAACCCGCTGGGCAAGGTGCCCTGCCTGGTGATGGATGACGGCGGCGCCCTGTTCGATTCACGCGTGATTGCCGAGTATGCCGACACGCTGTCGCCAGTGGCACGCCTGATTCCGCCGGCGGGCCGCGAGCGCGTGGAAGTGCGCTGCTGGGAAGCGCTGGCCGACGGCCTGCTCGACGCCGCGCTCATGCTGCGCATCGAACACACGCAACGCACGCCCGAGCAGCGCAGTGAAGCCTGGCTGGCGCGCCAGAACCACAAGATTGACGACGCGCTCAAGGCCATGTCGCAAGGTCTGGCCGACAAGACTTGGTGCAACGGCAACCACCTGACGCTGGCCGACATCTGTGTTGGCTGCGCGCTTGGTTACCTCGATTTCCGCCAGCCGCAGATCGACTGGCGCGAGCGCCACGCCAACCTGGCCGCGTTCTACGCGCGCATGGAAAAGCGGCCGAGTTTCATCGAAACCCAGCCGCAGTAAGGCACCTTCGTTACACCGCCACCGGGTCGAACCGCTCGGCCTGGGCCATCGGCCAATAGCGCTCGTACAGCTGATAGCGATACCGCCCGGCGAGCAGATCGCCGGGTTCGAGATACTTGAGCAGCGTGGAGAGCAACTGCACCTCGTTGCCCGACACACGCCGCACGATGTGGTGCGCGCGGAAGTCCGCCGGATGTTGCAGGCCAGCCGCCTGCGTCAGCTCCAACAACGCATGCAGCGTGTGGTCGTGGTACTGATGCACGCGCTCGGCCTTGTCCGGCACCACCAGTGCCTTCTGGCGGGATTTGTCCTGCGTGGCGACGCCCGTCGGGCAGCGGTCGGTGTGGCATTTCTGCGCCTGAATGCAGCCCAGCGCAAACATGAAACCGCGCGCGGCGTTGCACCAGTCGGCGCCCATCGCCAGCGTCCGGGCCACGTCGAACGCCGTGACGATCTTGCCCGACGCGCCGATCTTGATCTTGTCACGCAGGTTGGTGCCCACCAGCGTGTTGTGCACCAGCAGCAGCCCTTCCTGCAGCGGCGTGCCAACGTGATCGGTAAATTCCAGCGGCGCCGCACCCGTGCCGCCCTCGGCCCCATCGACCACGATGAAGTCCGGCAGGATGCCCGACTCCAGCATCGCCTTGACGATGCCGAAGAACTCCCACGGGTGTCCGATGCACAGCTTGAAGCCCGTGGGCTTGCCGCCCGACAGCGTGCGCAGCCGGTCCACAAACTGAAGCAAACCCAACGGCGTTGAAAACTCCGAGTGCGCCGCTGGCGAAACGCAATCCTGCCCGATCGGAATCCCGCGCGTGGCGGCAATCTCCGGCGTGACCTTGGCCGCAGGCAGCACCCCACCGTGGCCCGGCTTGGCACCCTGCGACAGCTTTACCTCGATCATCTTCACCTGCGGGCTGCGCGCCTGCTCGGCAAACTTGTCCGGATCAAAGCGGCCGTTCGCATCACGACAACCGAAGTAGCCCGAGGCGACTTCCCAGATCAGGTCGCCGCCCTCTTCGCGGTGGTACGGCGAGATCGAACCCTCGCCCGTGTCATGGATGAAGTTACCGAGCTTGGCACCGCGATTGAGCGCGCGAATGGCGTTGCCCGACAACGCGCCGAAGCTCATCGCCGAGATGTTGAACACCGACATCGAATACGGCTTGGCACGCCCCTCGCCCACCAGTACGCGGAAGTCCGACGAGGCGATGCGCGTGGGCGCCAGCGAATGGCCGATCCACTCGTGCCCAGCGATCTTCACATCCAGTTCGGTGCCGAACGGGCGGCTGTCGACTTCGCCCTTGGCGCGCTGGTAGACGATGCTGCGCTGGGCGCGCGAGAACGGGCGCTCGTCGGTGTCGTCCTCAACGAAGTACTGGCGGATTTCCGGGCGGATGAACTCGAACAGGAAGCGGAAGTGGCCCCACAGCGGGTAGTTGCGCAGCACCGAGTGGCGCGTCTGCGTGACGTCGTAGATGCCCAGCAGCACCAGCAGACCCGGGATGAGTGCGCACGCCCAAAGCAGGTGTCCTGTGGCCCAGAACCCGGCGGTGATGACAAACAACAGCACAACACCCGCGAAGGCCCAATAGCGACGAGGCAGCATGACAAACCCTGTGTGGAGACGAATCAGGGCGCCAGCATAACCGACCATGCGCGACCCGCGTGACGGCCGCAGCCGTCACAACGGACTGTTGCGAAAATCGCTCAGGCGACTGCCTTCTCAGGCACAGCCGCTTCGGCCGAAGCAATGATGCCGCCACCCAGGCAGATTTCGCCGTCGTAGAGCACAGCGGATTGACCGGGCGTCACAGCCCACTGCGCCTCGGGGAAGGACAGTGTGAGTGCGCCATCGGTGGCGCGCACCACCGTGCACGGCGCGTCGGCTTGGCGGTAGCGCGTCTTGGCACCGATGTGGGTGCCCTCGGCAGGAGCGTGACCGGCGACCCAGCTCAGGTCATCGGCATGCACGGTATGCGCCAGCAGCCACGGGTGGTCATGCCCCTGCACCACATACAGCGTGTTCGCCGCCATATCCTTGCGCGCCACGTACCACGCATCGCCATTGCCATCGCGGCTGCCGCCGATACCGATACCCTTGCGCTGCCCCAGCGTGTAGAACGCCAGGCCGATGTGCTCGCCGATGGTCTTGCCGTCGGGCGTCTTGATCGGGCCCGGTTTGGTCGGCAGGTAGCGGTTCAGGAAGTCACGGAACGGCCGCTCGCCGATGAAGCAGATCCCGGTGGAATCCTTCTTCTTGGCGTTCGGCAGGCCGATTTCGGCTGCGATCTCGCGCACGCGCGTCTTCGGCATCTCGCCCAGCGGGAACAGCGTGCGCGAGAGTTGTGCCTGATTCAGCCGGTGCAGGAAGTAGCTCTGATCCTTGGTGTGGTCGAACGCCTTGAGGAGCTCGAAACGGCCATCGACCTCGCGCACGCGGGCGTAGTGGCCGGTGGCAATCGTGTCCGCGCCCAGCGCCATCGCGTGGTCCAGGAAGGCCTTGAACTTGATCTCAGCATTGCACAGCACGTCGGGGTTGGGCGTGCGGCCAGCGGAGTACTCGCGCAAAAAATCCGCGAACACGCGGTCCTTGTACTCGGCAGCAAAGTTGACCGCCTCCACATCCACGCCCACCAGGTCGGCGACAGAGACGACGTCGATCCAGTCTTGTCGGGTCGAGCAGTACTCGCTGTCGTCATCGTCTTCCCAGTTCTTCATGAACAGGCCGATGACCTCGTAGCCCTGCTGCTTGAGCAGCCACGCCGTGACGGAGGAATCCACGCCGCCGGACATGCCGACGACGACGCGCTTTTTGCTCGGCTTGTTGCTCATCATTCCGTCCCCAGGCCATACACGCTGGCGTGCGTGTGGATGAGGTCGAGCGGATAGCGTTTGCCGGCGAGATAGTCTTCCACGCAGGCCAGCAGCAGCGGGCTGCGATGGCGCTCGCGGCTGGCGCGGATCTCCTCCGGCGTCATCCAGACCGTGCGGACGATGCCCTCGTCGAGCGTGCGGCGCACGTCTTGCGGCCCTAGTTCGCCGGTGAAGGCCATCCGCACATAGGTGACGGGATCGCCTTCCGGCGGTTGGAACTGCGCCATGTAGCAGCCAAGGAAGGCGGTCGGCACAAAGCTGTAGGTGGTTTCTTCCAGCGCTTCGCGCGCGACGGCATCGACCAGGCTTTCGTCCGGGTCGAGATGGCCAGCGGGCTGATTCAGACGCAGACCGGCATCGGTGTGCTCCTCAACCAGCAGAAAGCGTCCGTCTCGCTCAATGATGGCGGCAACGGTGACACTGGGTTTCCAACGAACGGCTTGGCTCATGGCAAAAAGGCAACAAAAACAAGGCGTTATTGTAGCCGCGCAAGGCCGTGTCCGCTTGGGATGGCGGGGGCATCACAAATAGCGCATCCAGGGGTAGCGGCCCGTGCGGCGCAGCCTGGCGAACCAGCGCGTTGGCCAGTACAGCAGCGCGATGGTGGGCAGCCAGACCACCCACAGTTGCCAGACAGCGTCAAAGCCGAAACGCGCGCCCTGGTTGGCGCCAGCCATCTGCAGCGCCAGCAGATAGACGATGTGCAGCACATACAGATGCAGCAGGTAGAAGAACATCGGCGCGCTACCCAGCGTTTGCAGCACAGTGGCAACGCGCACGGGCAACCGGTCCAGCCATGCCAGCGCACACAGGCCAAGACCCAGCGTTGCCAGCAGGAAGCCCAGCGACGGCGGGTACTTGGTCAGGTTCAGGAATGACACGGCCGTCGTCAGTGCATCTGGGTAGACAGCCCAGGGCTTCGGCTCGCCATAGCCATTTACCAGGCGCAGCACGGCAAACCCGGCAAGACAGGCGGCGCCCAGCGCCAGACACAACGTCCGCCGCGCCTCGGGCGAACGCTGCGCATACACCGGCGCAAACACATACCCGAGCCCGATCACGCCAATCCATGCCAGCACCGGATACGACGTGCGCAATCGCAAACCATCCGCCAACACAATCCAATCCCGCTGATGCAGGACAGCCCATAGCGTGTGCCACGGTGAATCAGGCGCGACATACACGCCCGTCAACAGGTTGTGCCCCGCGACGATCGCCAGCGACACCGCCAGCAGCGCGCCGCGCGGCAGCCAGATCAACCCCGCCAACGCAATCATCGACAAGCCAATCGCCCAGATCACCTGCAGGTACAGCGTGGTGGGCGGGAACGTGAACGTCCACGCAAAGTTGACGACCGTCACCTCCAGCATGACGAGGAACAGCCCGCGCTTGAGCAGGTGTGCCGCAATCACGCGCCGGTCGCCACCCTGCTTCTGTCCCGACAGCCACGCCGACATGCCCGCCAGGAACACAAACACCGGCGCGCACGGATGACTCGCAAACCGTGTCAGCGCCAAGGCTGGCGAGGTGACCGCCAGATCGACCGGGTCCACCACCTGCGCATGCAGGAAGAAGAACTCGCGCAGATGGTCAACCACCATCAGCACCATCACCCACCCGCGCAGCAGATCGATGGCGGCGACACGGGAAAACGCGCGAGCAGGCTGCATCCCCATGTTCAGAACTTGTACGTCGCGGCCAGTGTCACCTGCCGCTCGGCACCAGGTGCGACCCACAGTTCGTTGTACGAGCTGGCGTAGTAGCGCTTGTCGAACAGGTTGTCGACGGTGAGCGACAGACGCAGCGCGCGCGTCGGCTGCACGTAACCATGCAGGCGCACGGTGGTGTAGGCCGGCAGCTTGAAGCCGTTGTCGACGCTGTTGCCGGCGCGCTCGCCCACGTAGACCACACCACCGCCCGCGCCAGCCCGGCCGAGCGCTCCGGCACCGAACTCATACAGGCCGAGCACGCCCGCGCTGTGGCGCGGAATGTTGGACAACGGCGCCCCCGCCGGCAGCACCGTATCGGCCGTCACCGTGGCATCGGTGTAGGCGTACGCGCCCATCACCTTGAGGTTGGCCGTCACCTGGCCCGATACATCCAGCTCCACACCGCGGCTGCGCACGGCACCGGCCGTGCGTTGGAACGTCGGGTCACGCGGATCGCCCGTCAGCACATTGGTCTTGTCGATGGAATACAGCGCCAGCGTGCCGCCGAACTTGCCGTCGGCGGTCTCCAGCTTGGCGCCGACCTCATAGCCACGCCCGCGCTCGGGCGCAAACGCATTGCCCTGTGCACCCGTGCCGGTATTCGGCCGGAACGAGCGCGAGGTATTGGCGTAGAGCGACAGCGTCTGCGTCGGCTGATAGACGAGCCCCAAGCGCGGGCTGTACGCCGTCTGCTGTTGCGAGACGCTCTCGCCCGTCAGGCGGTTGTCGGCATGCTGCAGGAAACGGTCCATGCGCACGCCGGCCAGCAGCTTCCATTGCGGCGTCAGCGTGATCTGGTCTTGCACGAATGCGCCAAAGCCGCGCTGAGTTTCGCGCGTGCTGATGCTCGGCCGCAGGGCCGGTCGCGGTTGTCCATAGACCGGGTTGAAGATGTCGATCGCATACGGCGCCGCAGCGCTCGGATTGGCGCGGTACATCACCGGGTCGTAGCGGAAGTTGTAGAAATCGGCACCGGCCACCAGCGTGTGCTTGATCGCACCGGTATGCACATCGCCCTGCACGTCGACGCGGGCAGCCAGATCGTTGGCGTGGTAATCACGCTCACGCGCCTGGCGCCACAGCGTGCGGCCGTCGGCCAGCAAGCGCGACGCGTCCGACGATTTGCCGAACAGCGCCGACGTCCGGTACGACAGCCCCGCGTTCAGCTTCCAGCCCTCGTTGAGTTGATGCTCGACAGTCAGTTGATGGCTTTGCGTGCGCACCGTCGTATCGCCATCCCCCGGCTCGCCCAGAAAGCGCGAATTGGGCAGCGCACCCAACTGCTTGTTGATGGCGACGATGCCCCGGTCGAACGGCGCCTTCCGTTGCGCCGCTTCAAACGCATACGTCACCACCGTATCGTCCGTCGCCAGCCACGTGAACGACGGCGCGATCACATAGCGCCGGCTCGACGAAAAATCGCGAAAGCTGTGGTTGCTCTCCGCCGCCACACCCAGGCGGTAGGCCAATCGCTCGGACAGCGGCCCGGTCAGTTCCGTCGCCAGCCGGTATTGATCGTGGCTGCCCACCGCCAGCGTGATCTCGCGCGACGGCTTGAACTGCGGCGTACGCGTGACGATGTTGACGATGCCGCCCGGGTCACTGCGCCCGTACAGCGCCGCCGACGGCCCCTTAAGCACATCGATGCGCACAATGTTGATGGCATCCACCGGCACGTTGTTCGCCCGGTTGGCCGAAAAGCCGTTGACGAGGTAGTCAGCGCCCGTATTGATGTCGCCGGCAAACCCGCGGATGGCAAAGTTGTCGGCCATGCCGCCCAGATTGTTCTGCCGGCTGATGCCGCTGACCCAGTCGAGCGCGGTGTCCAGGCGCACCGCCCCGAAATCGTCGAGCGCCGTGCGTGTCACCACGCCAACAGATTGGGGCACGTCCTTGAGCGGCGTGTCCGTCAGGGTGGCGGAGCTGGCGCGGCGTGCCCGCAAACGTTCCCCTGCCTGGCCGCGCACGACGGCCTCTTCCAGCGCAAACGTTGGGGCGACCTCGGCGCCGGCCATTTCTGACGCACCGCACAAAGCCATTCCAACCAAACTCCACCTCAGATGCGGACGGACCGTTGAACGTCTACGCTGCATGGCAACAATCGAACCGTGAAAAACGCTCACCGTATCGGAGTTGCAACTCTGTTGCAACAAAGTTTTCGGAGCGTGCGGCCTGTTACTCAGCAAATTCTCATTTTTAAGGTCAGTGCTAAGGCTGGTCCGCCGGCCAAAAACTTCGGGTAAGCTGCACATCGTTCAACAAAACCGATCAAAGCGCGCCCTTCTTCACCGCGCGCACCACAACGAGGAGAACACGATGCACATCGGCATCCCGCAGGAGACGCGGGCGGACGAGACGCGCGTTGCCGCGACCCCGGAGACGATCAAGAAGTACGTGGCGCAAGGCCATCAGGTGACGGTGCAATCCGGCGCCGGTGTGGCGGCCGCGCAGCCCGACGAAGCCTACGTGGCTGTCGGCGCCAAGATCGGCACCGCTGCCGAGGCACTGGGCGCACAAATCGTGCTCAAGGTGCGCTCACCGGAACCTGCGGAGCTTGCGCAGATGCAAGCCGGCGCCGTGCTGGTCGGCATGCTCAACCCGTTTGATGACGAGAACACCGCGCGCCTGGCCGCGGCCAACGTCACCGCCTTCGCGCTGGAAGCCGCGCCGCGCACCACGCGCGCGCAAAGCATGGACGTGCTCTCCTCCCAAGCCAACATTGCCGGTTACAAGGCCGTGATGGTGGCCGCAAACCACTACCAGCGCTTCATGCCAATGCTGATGACCGCCGCCGGCACGGTGAAGGCCGCGCGGGTGCTGATCCTCGGCGCCGGTGTGGCGGGCTTGCAGGCGATTGCCACAGCCAAACGCCTGGGTGCGGTCATCGAAGCCTCCGACGTGCGCCCCGCCGTGAAGGAGCAAATCGAATCGCTGGGCGCCAAATTCCTCGACGTGCCGTTCCTGACGGACGAAGAACGTGAGATTGCGCAAGGCGTGGGCGGCTATGCTCGCCCGATGCCGCCCGACTGGATGCGCCGCCAGGCTGAACTCGTGCACACACGCGCAAGCCAGGCCGACATCGTCATCACCACCGCGCTGATCCCGGGCCGCCGCGCACCGACGCTGCTGTCCGAAGCCACCGTGCAGGCCATGAAGCCGGGCTCGGTGGTGGTCGACTTGGCCGCCGCGCAAGGCGGCAACTGCCCGCTGACGGAAGCCGATCGCGTGGTCGTCAAGCACGGCGTCACGCTGGTGGGCTACACCAACCTCGCGTCGATGGTGGCGGCCGATGCCTCCGCCCTCTATGCGCGCAACGTGCTGGATTTCCTCAAGCTCATCATCGACAAGGATGGTGGTCTCGCCATCAACCTCGAAGACGACATCGTGGCCGCCTGCCTGCTCAGTCAGGCCGGCCAGGTGGTGCGTGCTCCCGCTGCCACGAGCACCGCCAAATAACAGTGGAGACAGCGGCCCGGCAGGTATGTGCAACAGCACCGCCCGCCCAGGGCCGCATGTGGCGATTTCATTTTTGTTTCAAGGAAAGCTTCATGCAACGCAACATGCTTCGCGCCAAGCTGCACCGCGCGACGGTCACCCAGGCTGATCTGGACTACGAAGGCTCGTGTGGCATCGACGAGGACCTCCTCGACGCCGCCGACATGCGCGAGTACGAAAAGATCGAGCTGTACAACGTCAACAACGGCGAGCGCTTCTCCACCTACATCATCAAGGGCAAGCGCGGCTCGGGTGAAATCTCGCTGAATGGCGCCGCTGCACGCCGTGCCCACGTAGGCGACCTGCTCATCATCTGCACCTACGCGCCGATGACCGAGGAAGAAATCGCCAGCTACAAGCCGAAAGTCGTGCTGCTGGGCGAAGGCAACAAGATCAAGGCCATCAAGGAAACCTGACGCGCAGAAACGGCCCCGCAGAAAAACCAACGCGGGGCGGCACTGCATATCGACCAAGAAGCGAGGAGGAGCACCCAAATGGAGCTGGTCAATCACACGGTGATCAACCTGATCATCTTCGTGCTGGCGATCTACGTCGGCTACCACGTGGTCTGGACGGTCACCCCGGCATTGCATACGCCGCTGATGGCCGTGACCAACGCCATCTCGGCCATCATCATCGTCGGCGCGATGCTGGCGGCGGGCCTGACGCAGACTGGGCTGGGCCGCACCATGGGCGTGGTGGCGGTGGCATTGGCAGCAGTCAACGTGTTTGGCGGCTTCCTGGTCACCCAGCGCATGCTTGAGATGTTCAAGAAGAAGGAGCCCAAGGCCAAGGCTGGGCAGACCGAGGGAGCCAAGCAATGAGCATGAACCTCGTCACCCTGCTGTACCTGCTGGCGTCGGTCTGCTTCATCCAAGCCCTCAAGGGGTTGTCGCACCCCACGACGGCGCGGCGTGGCAACGCATTCGGCATGACCGGCATGGCGATTGCCGCCGTCACGACCGTCGCGCTCATCTACAAACTCAAGGCCGAAGTGTTTGCCGGCACCGAGAGCGGCGCATCCACGGGCTTCATCCTGATCTTCGCGGGCCTGGTGGTCGGCGGCGGCATTGGTGCTTACGTGGCGCGCACGGTTGAGATGACCAAGATGCCGGAGTTGGTGGCCGCCATGCACTCGCTGATCGGTCTGGCGGCGGTGTGTATTGCCGTCGCCGCGGTGGCTGAGCCCGACGCTTTCGGCATCACGATGGCCGGCGACAACGTGCTGCCGCTGGGCAACCGCGTGGAGCTGTTCATTGGCACGTTCGTGGGCGCCATCACTTTCTCGGGTTCGGTGATCGCCTTCGGCAAGCTGTCGGGCAAATACAAGTTCCGCCTGTTCCAGGGGGCACCGGTGCAGTTTGCCGGCCAGCACATGCTGAACCTGCTGCTGGCGGTGGCCATGCTGGGCTTCGGCATCCTGTTCTTCCTGACGCAGAGCTGGTTGCCGTTCATCATCATGACGGCCATCGCCTTCGTGTTGGGCGTGCTGATCATCATCCCGATCGGCGGGGCAGACATGCCGGTGGTGGTGTCGATGCTGAACTCGTACTCGGGTTGGGCGGCGGCAGGCATCGGCTTCTCGCTCAACAACCCGATGCTGATCATCGCGGGTTCGCTGGTGGGTTCGTCCGGTGCCATTCTGTCTTACATCATGTGCAAGGCGATGAACCGGTCGTTCTTCAACGTGATCCTGGGTGGCTTCGGCTCGGAGGCTTCCGCTGGTGCAGCGGCCGGTGGTGGCGGGCAGCAACGCCCGGTCAAATCGGGCTCGCCGGATGATGCCGCCTTCCTCATGGGCAACGCGGAGACGGTCATCATCGTCCCCGGCTACGGCTTGGCCGTAGCACGCGCGCAGCACGCCCTGAAGGAACTGACCGAAAAGCTGACGGACAAAGGCGTGACGGTCAAGTACGCCATCCACCCCGTCGCGGGGCGCATGCCGGGCCACATGAATGTGCTGCTGGCCGAGGCCGAGGTGCCGTACGACCAGGTCTTCGAAATGGAAGACATCAACGGTGAATTCGGCCAGGCCGACGTGGTGCTGGTGCTGGGCGCCAACGACGTGGTCAACCCGGCGGCCAAGAACGATCCGAAGTCGCCCATTGCCGGCATGCCCATCCTGGAGGCCTACAAAGCCAAGACCATCATCGTGAACAAGCGCTCGATGAACGCCGGCTACGCCGGGCTCGACAACGAGCTGTTCTACATGGACAAGACGATGATGGTGTTCGGCGATGCCAAGAAGGTGGTGGAAGATATGGTGAAATCTGTGGACTAAGGCGGTGCACTGACGGCCGTCAACCCACCCTCAGTTTGCGGCAGCAGTCCAACCCTGTTCCGCTTGCCCCCGGTGACGGCAGGCAGTAACTTAGTGCTAACGGGCAGCGCAGGCCACACCGGTCAGCGCCGCCTCTTTTGCCCTTCTATCCCCTTTTTCGGCCTTCTTTCCAGCCACCCGACGTATGCAACAGGACAGCGCGCTGCCGGTCTATTTCCACCCGACCCTGACTGTGGTGGTCGACGACAGCCAGTCATTCGTGGAAAGCCTTGGGTTCCAGATGGATCCGTCGCGGGCAATGCTGGCCTTCAACGATCCGGATGAGGCGCTGGCGTGGCTGCGCCAGTGGCATTCGCTGCGCATGCCGGGCTTCCTGCCGGTGCGCGTGACGCACGACGATCTGACGTTCTCCAGCGAGCGCCGCACCATCCAGCTCGACGTCGACCGCGTCTACCGCCAGATCCACGAGGTGAATCGGTTCCTGCAGCCGTCGGTGATTGTCGTGGACTACTCCATGCCGCGCATGAACGGGCTGGAGTTTTGCGCCAAGCTCAAAGAGCTGCCGTGCATGACGATCCTGCTGACCGGTATGGCCGACGAGAACATCGCCGTGCAGGGTTTCAACGACGGGCTGATCGATCGCTACATCAAGAAGGATCACCCGGCCATGGCCGAGCGCCTGGGTGCGGAAATCGAAGCGCTGCAGATGCGCTACTTCAGCCGACTGTCGAGCACGCTGCGCGAGTTGCTGTCGCGCCACTCGTTCAGTTTTCTGTCGGACCCGGCGGTCATGCAGCTCGTGCGCGAACTGTCTGCGCGCTACCGCTTCATCGAGTATTACCTGTACCCGCATCCGGCCGGTGTGCTGCTGCTTACCGCTGATGGGCGTGCCACGCTCATGGTCATCGAGACCAACGCGAGCATGCTCACGCACCTGGAAAACGCCGAGGCCTACAACGCGCCCGACGAACTGCTCAAGGGCTTGCACGACAAGCAGATCGTCCCGTTCTTCTGGCCCGGCGACGGTATGTACACACCAGCCTGCGTAGATTGGAAGGAGTACTGCTTGCCCGCCGAGGTATGCCAGGGACGCGAGCCGTACTACTACGCGCTGTTCGACATGCCCAGCCATCTGCTGCCTGCACAGGTCTACAGCTATACCCAGTTCCTTGCCAACTACAAGCAGGATCCGGACGCGCTCACCGGCCGCAAGCCGCGCTGAAAACGCCACATTCTGAGTTGCGCTGCACTGCGGCAATCCACATTGTGTGGGCCATGTTGGGCAAGTACAATCATTTGAGTCATCCGGCATCCATGACGTCAGAGCATGCGCCGGTGCAATCGCCTTGATGCATGCATGGCAGTGCTGCGGCATCATGGCGATGCGAGAGCGTCGGCAGGCAATCTACGGTACGGCGCTCCGAAAGTATTACTGTGCGGGATTCTCCTTGAGAGACGATTTGGGATGCAGCAGCGGGCCGCGCGCCAATTCAGCGCGTGTCGCGGATGTCAGGGGAGTGCATCGTTCCAGTCTGTTTGCGGTCGCACGATTCCCGTTGCCACGCTGTTGATCTGCGGTTGCGCAAGCCTGATCGCTTTCGCAATGGCAGGTCGCCTTTTCTGATCTTCTCGAAGCGGGTTTGGGCGAGAGACGCCCGGGCCGATGCGCGGTAGGCGCGGCCAGCGGACGGCTTCAAGCACGCTTTCACGACTGATGCGACGGCATGCCCGGCGGTCTATCGCTGTGGTGGTGCTGTGTTCGTTGTGCCCGACATTGCAGTACGGGCCCGGACGCGCGGTGGTTGGAGTGAGCGTCCCGCTTGGCAGACGTTTTCCCTGAAGTCTCCGGCAAATTCGCACCGTGTACTCACCCAACCAAATCGATCCGGCAGTCAGCTTCCGCAACTCCCAGGGTCAGCAGGTCCGCGGCACCATCATCACGTTGCAGCGGCGCGCCCTGGTGATGGAGATCTACAACCCGTACTCGATCGTGCAGGTGAGCGAGGTCCTCTCCGACCTGGCGATCAAGATCGGTACACGTCAGGTCTACCTCGGCAAGGCGGTGGTGATCAGCCTGGTCAACACCGGCCTGACCGCTGTCGCCTCGCTCACGCTGATCGACGAATGGCGCGAGCTGTCGGAAGTGGCCGACACGCCCACCTCCGTCGGCGAAGAAGCGCGAACGTTCGTGCGGGATTGGCAAGAACGCTTCCGCATTCGGCGCGAATATCAGATCGTCGTCAATGAGATGCGGGCCTTCCTGGCGGAAGTCGCGCGCTGGGTGGAGCAGGTGGATCTGTCTAAGACTTTGCCGCGCGAAGACAATAAGCTGCGCTCCGATGTCTTCATGGAACTAGCCGAACCGGTCATGCTCCGGGTCAAGCACTACCTGGACATCCTGGAGGCGGAAGCCGCTGAAGTCGAAGCCGGCCTGGCACCCGCCCACCGCGCCTACGCGCAGACTGCGCTGCATCCGCTGCTACTGCGTTCACCGTTCGTGCATCGGACCTTCACCAAGCCGCTGGGCTACGCCGGTGACTATGAAATGGTCAACCAGATTCTGGGCGACCCACAGGAGGGTCCGAGCACCTATTTCCAGATCGTGAACGTGACGTTCTTGAAATCGCTGGTGGCTCAAGCGCACCGGAATCGCATCGACATCCTGGTCGACTTCCTCAAACAACTCGCGATCAAGGCCAAGGCCGAGGGGCGCCCGTATCGCGTCATGAACCTTGGCTGTGGGCCCGCGGTGGAAATCCAACGCTTCCTGCGCGAGTTCGATGAGCCGCACCTGCTTGAGTTCGAGCTGATCGACTTTAGCCAGGAGACACTGGACTACGCGAAGGACCAACTCAGCGCGGCAGCCGTGAAAGCGGGCACGACACTCTCCGCTCAATTCGTCCATCAATCCGTACACGAACTGATTAAGCGACCCACGCTTAAGACCGAGTCGCTACACAACTGCGACGCAGTATATTGCGCCGGCCTCTTTGACTACCTTTCTGACAAGGTGTGCAATCGACTGCTGGCGTACTTTGCCGCCCGCACGCGCGTGGGCGGCAAAGTGCTCGCCACCAATGTACACAGCAGCAACCCGGAAAGGCTTGGCATGGAACACCTATTGGAGTGGTATCTGGTCTACCGTGACGAAGAGCGCATGACAAACATGCTGCCCCCGGGTTTCGAGCAGGCACACATCTCCACCGACACGACCGGCGTTAACGTGTTTGCCCAAGCCGATATGACCGCCATGGTTTGAGAACGTGCAATGAGTGCCATCAGCTATCAGGGCTATCAGCAGGAACTCTCCGATCTGCGCCTGTCGTTCAGCCGTGCCGGCGCCATCACCGGCATCGTGCTCGTACTGCTGGGCGTCGGGCTCGATTACGGCCTGTATCCACAGCACCAAGTCCTTTTCGGCGCGGTGCGTGGCGTCGTCTCGCTGTTGATCTTGCTCATCATGTTTTGCATGCCCACGCGATGGGGCAAGCCACATGTTCCGGCCTTGACGTTGCTGTGGCTATCGCTACCGCAGATCATGATTGCCTGGATGATCTGGTACACCGATGGTGCTGAGTCGTTGTACTACGCGGGATTGAATCTGGCGATCTTTGCCGTTGGTATCGTGATGCCCGTGGGGTTTATCCAGACGGTGGCGTTCGGCGCGTTCACGTACGTCATCTGGATCATCGCCTGTGTCATGCACGCAGGCGGCATCCATTCAATCGACACGTTCATCGTCTACGCGCTACTCCTGTTCTTTTCTGTCATATCCAGTTCCGTATTCACCTACTTCAATGAACTCGGCCGCTTTCAATTGTTCCGGCTCAAGGAAGAAGTCGCACAGAAGAACCAGCAACTCGCCCTGACAAACCAGAATCTCACCGAAATCAAGGGCCAGCTCCTGCAGCAGGAGAAGATGGCCGCCATCGGCACGCTATCTGCTGGCCTGCTGCACGAGATCAACAACCCGGTCAACTTCTGCCTGATGGCGATTTCCGTGGCGCAGGAAGACCCGACCGCCAAAGACAGCCCCATGCTGCTCGAATGCCTGACCGACGCCAAGGAAGGCATGCAGCGCGTGCAACATATCGTGTCGGACCTGAAGACCTTCGCCTACCGCAGCCCCGAGAAAGGCGAAGCCGATTCGCCCTTCCTGGCAGAGAAGGCCATCGATTCGGCCATCCGCCTGACGAGCCATGAACTGCGCGGTGTGGTGGTCGAGCGCAGGCTGCCGCCCGATACGCTGGTGCGTGGTGACGAAGCAGCCATCATCGGCGTGCTGATCAACCTGCTGTCGAACGCGGCACTGGCCATGCACAAGGTGCAGCGCGAAAACCCACGCATCGAAATTGCAGCCGAATGGATCAACGACCGGCTGCACGTGGTTGTAACGGACAACGGTCCGGGCATCTCCGAGAAGAATCTCTCGCGCGTGTTTGAACCGTTCTTCACCACGCGCGAAGTCGGCAAGGGGCTGGGGCTGGGCCTGTCGATCAGCTACAGCGTGATCCAACGCCATGGCGGCACGCTTGCCGTGACGAGCCAGGAAGGCGAATGGGCACGCTTCACGTTCGATCTGCCGCGCTCGGAGTAGGACGCATCATGGACATCACGCCGGACACCGTCACCATCCTCTACGTCGACGACGAGCTGCAAGCCTGCAAGTGGTTCGCGCGCACCATCGGAGACGGCTACGAGGTGCTGACGGCCAACAGCGTAGAGGAAGCCAAGGCGGTGCTGCACGACGCACACGAGCGCATCAGCGTGGTGCTGACGGACTTCCGCATGCCCGGCGGCAACGGCACGGAACTGCTGCGCTTCATTGACGCGGAGTACGGCGACATCGCCACCATCCTCGTCACCGCGTATGCCGACAAGGACCTGCTGATCCAGGCGGTCAACACAGGCCGCGTGTTCAAGATCCTGGAGAAACCTTACAAGCCGGAAGACGTACGACGCTCGCTGCAGGAAGCATTGGCGCTGCGCCAGGACCGCCTGCTGCGCACGCAGCGCCTGATGGCGATCGACGAGACACTCGCCTTTCTCGCGCACGAACTGAACACGCCACTGGCGGCCATCTCCAACTTTGCGCGTGGCATCCGCATGCGCGTGGACCAGACCGAGTTCGTGCCGGAAGCCCTGCCGGAGATCGGCCGTGCGGCTGACCGCGTGCAGGAAAATGCGCGCTACTGCCTGTCGGTCATCGCCACGTTCCTGAATTCAGTGCGCAACACCTACGGCAAGCCCGGCACGGCGGCCACGCCCAACAGCGCCAGCGGGTTGATCCGCTCGCTGTTTGACACGTACCCGTTCACCAGCGCGCAGCGTGAATGGGTGTCGTACCGCGTAGAGCAGGATTTCCCGATCGCCACGCTGCCCAACTGCGTGATGCTGGTGCTGTCGTCGCTGACGAGCAATGCGCTGCACGCGCTGCGGCGCACGCCGTTGCCGCGCCTGGAGATCGTCGCCAGCAACGCGCCGGAAGCCAGCGGCATCCGCCACATGATCCGCATTGAAGACAACGGCCCCGGCATCGCCCCGGATGTCCTCAAGCGGCTGACCATCGACCCCGTGACGACACGCGCCGAAGAAGGCGGTAACGGCATGGGCATGATTTTTTGTACGCGGATCATGCAATCGTTCGGGGGAGCGATTGCAATAGACTCCGCACCCAGCGCAGGCACGCGCGTGACGCTGACGTTCCCATGACCCCATCAACGATACGCACACGAACCACGCTGAACATGATCTGCGCATTTACCGTATTTGCTATGAGGAGTGATGGATGACCAATCCCGGGGGCCACACGCCCACAAACCCGCCCAAGATCCTGTACGTGGACGACGAGACATTGGCGCTGACTTACTTCGGCCGTGCCATCGGTTCACTGGCGCCGGTCGTCACCGCCACCTCGGTTGAAGAAGGCAAGCGCATGCTTGACCAGCACGCCGCCACGCTGGGCGTGCTCGTGTCGGACCAGCGCATGCCCGGTGAGCTCGGTAACGAACTGCTGCGCTATGCGCGCGAGCGCTATCCGCACCTGGTGCGCATTCTGACCACGGCGTACTCGGAAATCGAGGACACGGTGGAAGCCGTCAACCAAGGGCAGATCCATCGTTACATCAAGAAGCCATGGGACATCACCGCGCTTCGCGTGGAACTGAAGCAGGCGCTGGAATTTTCCGACCTGCGCCGCGAGCGCGACGCCCTGCTGCGCGAGAAGATGACCGTGCGCCAGAGCCAAACGCTCACGCATCGCATCGGCGCGCTGCAGACGCTGTATCTGGCGGTGTCAGGGCTGCCATCGTTCAGCGCTGTCAACGATTACCTGCACGCAGCGGCGGCCGTCGGGTTGCACGCCATGGAGCAACCGGACTGGGCAGTCAAGGACTACACCGAACTCGTCAGCGAAGAAAGCCTGCGCACCGGTGAGTTGAGCCACGCGGTGCGGCAGATTTATCAAGACCTGTCGTCACGGTTCGACAGCACACCCGCCACGCAGGCATTGGACGTGTTGACCGAAGTGCTGCAAGGCAAGGTCTCGCCGGCTGGCGGTGATGCGGCAGCCGTGATCGACCTCTCCACGCTGACGGAATTTCTGGAGACTGCGTCAACGCACAAGGTGTCGGAAGCGCATGCCAAGTGGTTGGCCTTCCTGCTGTGGCTTGACGGCAAAGGCTGGTCGATCAAGGCCGAGCGCGACGGCACCACCGTCAAGCTGCGCTTGGTTGATCACCTGACGCAACTCACGCCAGACCAGTTGGCGGGTTGGATGGAGCACTTCCAGGAGAATCAGCAGGCCGCCTGAGTCTGCCGGCGGCCTTTCGCACAACGCCGATGCTTATGCGTCGGCGTTGTCGTTTTCGGAACCCGAAGCCGTATCGCGGGCCGGGCGATCGCGCATGCCCCCCTTCACCATATCGAAGCGGAACAGGCGGCATTCGATGTTGCCGTTATAGAGCGGCGTGCGCTGCGATTCTTTCAGCCGCATACGGCGTGGTATCGAAAGATCGCCGGTAAAGACGAACGCCTTCCAGCCGGAGAACTCGCGCTTGAGCGTGCCCGCAAAGGCCTGCGCGAATTCGTTGGCCTTGGCCTCTTCCTCTGGATCGATCGGGGGCGGCGGCTCAGGCTGACGCAGCTCACGCATCGGGCGGCGACCATCGTCGCGCGGGGCGCCCATCGCACGGCTGGCGCGCTCGAATACGGTGCCGTCATCCTCTCCTTCGCCTTCCGGTCGGCGGCGGCGCGAACCTTGGGCACCACGCACGGCGATACGCTCACCGTACGGCGGGTTCATCAGCAACACGCCGGCAGCCTCAAACGGCGGCTTGCCGAAGCGCGCATCGACCTGCTTGAGCAGCGGCTCGCCGGGCAGACCGGCACGCTGCCAGTTGGCCTTGGCATAAGCCAGCATGTCGGTGGAGATATCAGCACCGGCCACCAACGGCGGCGCACGGCGCATGGATGCTGCCGCCGCATCGGCAGCCGCTTCGCGCAGGCGCTTGAAGCATTTGGCGTCGTGGTCAATCAACCACTCGCAGGCGAAGGCGCGCTTGCCGCCGGGTGCAATACCCAAGGCACGCTGCGCAGCTTCGACAAGGAACGTGCCGCTGCCGCACATCGGGTCGTAGAACGGTTCGCCCTTCGCGCCCGTCCAGCCAGTCAGGCGAAGAATGCCCGCCGCGAGGTTTTCCTTCAGCGGCGCTTCGCCCTTCTCTTCGCGCCAGCCGCGCTTGAAGAGCGGCTCACCGGTGGTATCGAGGTAGATCGTGCAATCGGTCTCGGTCAGGTACGCGTAGATGCGCACGTCGGGCGAGACGGTGTCGACGCTGGGGCGCGCACCGGTGCGCTGGCGAAAGCGGTCACAGACGCCGTCCTTCACGCGCAGGCCGACGAACTTGAGGCTTTGCAGCGGCGATTTGTGTGCGGTCACATCCACGCGGATCATCTCGTCCGGCGTGAAGTAGTCTTCCCAGCGCTGCGCGGCAGCCAGCGCGTAGATGTCGTCTTCCGAGCGATACCCGCGCGAAGCCAAACGCATCAGCACCCGGCTGGCGATGCGGCTGTGCAGGTTGACGGCATACGCCGCGCCCTGCGTACCGAAGAAGTGCACGCCGCCCGGCACGGTGCGGCCCACCTCGAACGCGGCCAGCTCATCCACCTCGGGGCGGATCGAGATTTCGGCCAGTTCATCGGCCAGCGCTTGTTCCAGCCCGCGGGGGCACGGCGCGAAGTATGCAGTTGCCATCAGAAAACCAAGAAAATCAGAACGGCTTCACGACCACCAGGATCGTGATCGCCAACAACAACAGCACCGGCAGTTCATTGAACCAGCGGTAGAAGGTGTGCGAGCGCTTGTTGGCACCCGCCTCGAATTTGCGCAGCAGCACGCCGCAGCCATGGTGGTAACCGATCGTCACCAGCACGAGTGCAAGCTTGGCGTGCATCCAGCCATTGGGCGGCGTCAGGCCGATGCGGTAGCCGAAGAGCAGCCACAAGCCCAGCAGGATCGCGATGATCGCCAGCATGGTGGTGAAGCGGAACAGCTTGCGCGCCATGATCAGCAGGCGCGTGATGGCCGCGCGCTCGGTTTCCATCGCCAGGTTGACGAAGATGCGCGGCAGGTAGAACAAGCCGGCAAACCACGATGCGACAAAGACGATGTGAAAGGCTTTGACCCAGAGCATGCGAAAAGTCCCGTGAATCCCGTGAAAAAGCGATCGGTGAAAACATCGCGCGCCGCTCGTGGCGGCGCGCAGTAGGCATCAGGTGCGAATCTCGCCGTGCCCGAACACGACGTACTTGAGCGAGGTCAGCCCCTCCAGCCCGACCGGCCCACGCGCGTGCAGCTTGTCGTTGGAGATGCCGATCTCGGCGCCCAGACCGTACTCGAAACCGTCGGCAAAGCGCGTGGACGCATTGATCATCACGCTGGCCGAATCGACTTCGCGCAGGAAGCGCATGCTGGTCGAATAGTTCTCGGTGATGATCGAATCGGTGTGCGCCGAGCCGTAGGTGTTGATGTGTTCGATGGCGGCGTCCAGGCCGTCCACCGTGCGGATCGACAAGATCGGCGCGAGGTATTCGGTGTGCCAGTCGGCTTCGACGGCGTCTTTCAGGTTGCCGAAGCCAGCGGCTTCCAGCGTGGCGCGCGTGGCCGGGCAGACGCGCAGTTCGACGCCCTTGTCCTGATAGATCTTCACCAGCGGCGGCAGCGCACGCGCGGCGACGTCACGCGATACGAGCAGCGTTTCCATCGTGTTGCACGGCGCATAGCGTTGCGTCTTGGCGTTGTCGCACACGCGCACGGCCTTTTCGATATCGGCATCGACGTCGATGTAGACGTGGCAGATGCCGTCCAGGTGCTTGATCATCGGCACGCGCGCTTCTTCCATCAGGCGCGCGATCAGGCTCTTGCCGCCGCGCGGCACGATCACGTCGACGTACTCCGTCATGGTGATGAGCTTGCCGACGGCCGCGCGATCGGTGGTGGCAATCACCTGCACAGCATTGGCTGGCAGGCCGGCATCGGCCAGGCCCTCTTCGATCAATGTCGCGAGCGCACCATTCGATTCAATGGCTTCCGAGCCGCCGCGCAGAATGGTCGCGTTACCTGATTTGATGCACAGCGCCGCAGCATCCACCGTCACGTTCGGACGCGACTCATAGATGATGCCGATCACGCCCAGCGGCACACGCATCTGGCCGACCTGGATGCCGGTCGGGCGGAACTTCATGTTGCTGATCTCGCCGATCGGGTCTGCCAGCGCGGCAATCTGCTCCAGGCCAGCAGCCATGGTGTCGATGGCGCGGTCAGTGAGCGTGAGGCGGTCGATGAAGGCGGCGTCCTGGCCATTGGCACGGGCGCGCTCGACGTCACGGGCGTTGATCTCTTTGAGCTTGGCGGCATCGCGGCGGATGGCACCGGCGATGTGCAGCAGCGCGCGGTTCTTCTGCGCGGTGCCGGCGCGGGCCATGCCTCGCGAGGCGGCGCGCGCCTGACGGCCGACCAGGGCCATGTATTCGTTCACGTCGAGCTGCTTCATGATGATCGCGGCCGGCCGATGCGCCGGCGAATTCAATGAGAGGACTATTCGGTGTTGGTGCGGGTGCGTATCAGGCCGGCACCGGGAGACTGCCAGGCCGCGCGATGCGCATTGCCAGCTGCAGCAAGCCATCCCACGGCTCAGCCGGTAGCGATGGCTCTCGCAAGCCCTTGACCTGCCGGTCCAGCTTGGCCGCCATGGCGAGCGCGCCTTCCAGTTCACGCTGCGACAGCCGCTGCGCCGCCTGCGGCACCAGCCGCTCGCGTGCGCCCCATACCCGCAGCTCACGCAGCATCGACGCCGCTGGCTTGCCTTGGGCCATGCCCGAGGCGATTTTTGATAATACGCGAATTTCTTCGGTCAACGTCCAGAGCACCAGCACCGTGGCCTCGCCCTCGCCGCGCAGGCCTTCGAGCATGCGCACGAGGCGCGGCACATCGCCGGCCAGCATGGCTTCAGACAGCTTGAACACGTCATAGCGCGCCACATTGAGCACCGCATCGTGCACATCGTCGAACGTCAGCACGCCCGGCGGATGCAGCAAAGCAAGCTTCTGGATTTCCTGGTGCGCCGCCAGCAGGTTGCCTTCCACGCGGTCCGCAATGAACTGCAGGGCGCGCCGGCCAGGCTCGCCAGGTTCCACGCGTTGTTGCTGGCGCGCGAGACGCTCGCCGATCCAGCCGGGCAGCTTGGTGCGGTCCACCGAATCGACCTTGATCGATACACCCGCGCCTTCCAGCGCCGCGAACCACGCCGATTTGGCCGTCGCAAAATCCAGGCGCGGCAGCGTGATCAGGGTGATCGTGTCAGTCGCCGGGCCAGAAGGTGTACCCGCAGCCAGTGCGCGCAGGGCCTCCCCGCCGTCCTTGCCGGGCTTGCCGGAAGGAATGCGCAGCTCGACGATCTTACGATCACCGAACAGCGACATTGAGTGCTGCGCCTCGGTCACGCGCGACCACGAAAAGCCGCGTTCGACGCTCATCACATCACGCTCGGTGAAACCCTGGGCGCGCGCGGCATGGCGCAGTGCGTCAACGGCTTCCAGCACAAGCAGGTGCTCGTCACCGTGCACCACATACAGCGGCGCCAAGCCCTTGGTACCGGCCTGCTTGAGGTGTCCTTCGAGCGCGTCGAGCCGCAGTTGCATGACCTGGTGCGCGCCGCTTACGACGGCAGCTTCACGGCGCCCAGTCGCCGCACGAGCTGGTTGATCGTGTCGCCCTGCATGTCGCGGTAGAGCGCGGCTTCTTCGTAGTCCTTGGCCAGCACCTGCGTCTCGTTGTACGACAGGTCGCGGAACTGCGTAATCTCCGACGGCGGAATCAGCAGGTTGTCTTTCGCATCGCGCAGCTGGAAGCGGAAGCGATACGTGATGCGGTACTCGCGCACCACGCCCTGCGGCGTGAGCGACGAGATAGTCTTCACGCGGTCTTCGGCCAGTACATCGAGCAGCGCATCGGCGTCTTTCTTGTCCGACACGATAACGGTGTCGGAGCCGTTGTCGATCAACCGGCGCAGCTGTGCGCGCATCTGCGAGTTCTGCGGCAGGCTGATGTACAGCCGCTTGAAGGCGAAGTCGGTATTCCCGCGGATATGGAAGCCGCAAGCAGACAGCGCCGGCAGCGCAACCGCCAGGGCAATGACAGCGCGACCAAATCGACGGCGGGACAAACTGCGGGACAACGACATAACCATGCGTTCCTTGAGTGGGATGGCGAGCAACGCTCAGGCCACCACGTTCACCAGACGGCCGGGCACCACGATGATCTTCTTGGGCGGCTTGCCTTCAGCAAATTTTTGGACCGCTTCATCCTTGGCAGCAATCGCCTCGATGGCAGCACGGTCGGCATCGGCCGGCACCACGATGCTGCCACGCACCTTGCCGTTGACCTGCAGCACGAGCTCGATCTCGCTCTGCACCAGCGCGCTTTCGTCGACCTGCGGCCACGGGGCGTCGAGCAGGTCGCCGTAGACGCCGGCGTAGCCCAGTTCCGCCCACAGCACGTGCGTGATGTGGGGCACCACCGGGTACAGCACACGCAGCAGAATGCCGAGGCCTTCGCGGCGCGCATCGGCACCGGCGTCCTTGGCGCCTTCCAGCGCGTTGAGCATCTTCATCGTCGCCGAGACAACCGTGTTGTACTGCAGACGCTCGTAATCGTAGTTGGCTTGCTTGAGCACGGTGTACAACTCGCGGCGCAGCGCGCGGTCGGCATCCGTTGTGCCAGCGACGACACCATTGCCGTGGCCCGCGCGGATGGCATCGCCATGTGCCACACCGAAGTTCCACAGGCGGCGCAGGAAGCGCGAGGCGCCCTCCACACCCGCATCGTTCCACTCGAGCTGCTGCTCGGGCGGCGCGGCGAACATCGTGAACAGGCGCGCGGTGTCGGCACCGTACTGGTCGATCAGAGCTTGCGGATCGATGCCGTTGTTCTTCGACTTCGACATCTTCTCCACACCGCCGATCACCACCGGCTGACCGTCGGCCTTGAGCGTGGCACCGACCGGGCGGCCACGTTCGTCAGTCTGCACGTCGACATCCGCCGGGTTGATCCACTGCTTCTTGCCCGATGCGTCTTCGCGGTAATACGTCTCGTTGAGCACCATGCCCTGCGTGAGCAGGTTGGTGAACGGCTCGTCGAACTTGACCAGGCCCAGGTCACGCATGACCTTGGTCCAGAAGCGCGCGTACAGCAGGTGCAGGATCGCGTGCTCGATGCCGCCGATGTACTGGTCCATCGGCATCCAGTAATCGTTGCGGGCGTCGACCATCGTTTCGCCGTCCGGGCACGTGTAGCGCATGTAGTACCAGCACGAATCGATGAAGGTATCCATCGTGTCGGTCTCGCGGCGCGCGGGCTTGCCGCACGACGGGCACGTGCATTCCAGGAAGCGCGGGTCCTTGGCGAGCGGGTTGCCCGTGCCATCGGGCACGAGGTCTTCGGGCAGGCGCACCGGCAGGTCTTGCTCGGGCACCGGCACAACGCCGCAGCTGTCGCAATGGATCAGCGGGATCGGCGTGCCCCAGTAGCGCTGGCGGCTGATCCCCCAGTCGCGCAGGCGCCAGGTGGTCTTCTTCTCGCCGAGGTCCTTGGCGGCCAAGTCAGCGGCCACGGCATCGACGGCTTGCTTGTAGTTCAGGCCGTCGTACTTGCCGCTGTTGACCAGTACGCCATGTTCCTTGTCGCCATACCACTCAGCCCAGGTTGTCGTGTCGTAGGGCTGACCCTTCACGTCAACAACTTGCTTGATCGGCAGGCCGTACTTGTTGGCGAAGGCGAAGTCGCGTTCGTCGTGCGCGGGCACGCCCATCACGGCGCCGTCGCCGTAGGTCATCAGCACATAGTTGCCGACCCACACCGGCACGGATTCGCCCGTGATCGGGTGCGTGACGGTCAGGCCGGTCGGCATGCCCTTCTTTTCCATGGTCGCCATGTCGGCTTCCATGACGCTGCCGTGCTTGCATTCGTCGATGAACGCGGCGAGTGCGGGGTTGGTCTGCGCGGCGTGCGTGGCGATCGGGTGCTCGGCGGCCACGGCACAGAAGGTGACACCCATGATGGTGTCGGCGCGCGTGGTGAAGACGTACAGCTTGCCGTCGTTGATCACCTTGCCGTCATCACCGGGGATGCTGTGCGGGAACGCAAAGCGCACGCCCTCGCTCTTGCCGATCCAGTTCTGCTGCATGAGCTTGACGCGCTCGGGCCAGCCTAGCGGGTTCAGGTCGGACAGCAGCTCCTCCGCATACTCGGTGATGCGCAGGTAGTACATCGGGATCTCGCGCTTTTCCACCACCGCGCCCGAGCGCCAGCCGCGCCCGTCGATCACCTGCTCGTTGGCAAGCACGGTCTGGTCGACCGGGTCCCAGTTGACGGTGCCGGTCTTGCGGTAGGCGATGCCCTTTTCGAGCATCTTCAGGAACAGCCACTGGTTCCAACGGTAGTAGTCGGGGTTGCAGGTGGCAACCTCGCGCGACCAGTCGATCGCCAGGCCCATCGACTGCATCTGCTTCTTCATGTAAGCGATGTTGTCGTAGGTCCAGGCGGCCGGTGCCACGCCGTTGTTAAGCGCTGCGTTCTCCGCCGGCATGCCGAAGGCGTCCCAGCCCATCGGCATCAGCACGTTGTACCCCTTCATGCGCAGCTGACGCGTCATCACGTCATTGATCGTGTAGTTGCGCACGTGGCCCATGTGCAGCTTGCCAGACGGATACGGCAGCATCGAGCAGGCATAGAACTTGGGCTTGTCCGAGCCATCAGCAGCGCGCGCGTGTTCGGTCACGCGGTAGGCATCATTGGCCTGCCAGTGTTGCTGGGCCTGCTGTTCGACGTCGGACGGGGAGTATTTGTCTTGCATGGTGATGGGTCGCCCAGATGCCAAGGCGATTGAGCCTCGCGTGACGCGCGGCCAGAGTGAATGACGAGGATTGCCAACAAAGGCCCGATTATACCGTCGCCACCCACCCCATCCGGGCGATGGCGACGTTGCAAAAAAGGCGCCGGACAGGCCTGCCGACGCCTTTTCGTGCCCGCCTGAATTTACAGGCCGAGCACGTCGTTCATGTCGTACAGGCCCTTCTTGCCGGCCAGGTACACCGCCGCGCGCACAGCGCCCTCGGCGTACGACTGGCGCGTGTTGGAGCGGTGCGTGATCTCGATGCGCTCGCCCTCGCCGGCAAACAACACGGTGTGGTCGCCCACGATGTCGCCACCACGGACCGTGGCAAAGCCGATGGTGCCGAGCTCGCGCGGGCCGGTCTCGCCTTCGCGTGCATAGACGGCACGGTCGGCCAGCTTGGTGCCTTGCGCCTCGGCCACGATCTCGCCCAGCTTGAGTGCCGTGCCCGACGGCGCATCGACCTTGTGCTTGTGGTGCGCCTCGATGATCTCGACGTCGTAGCCTTGCGCCAGGATCTTGGCGGCCAACTCGATCAGCTTGAAGGTCGCATTCACGCCCACGCTCATGTTGGGCGACCAGACCACGCCGATCGACTCGCCGTAGGTCTTGAAGCCGGCTTTCTGCTCGGCCGTGAAGCCGGTGGTGCCGATCACCACGCCCGTGCCCAACTCACGCGCAATGTTCAAATGATTGAGCGTCGCATCCGGGCGCGTGAAGTCGATCAGCACGTCAGCTTGCGACAGCCCTGCGCGCACGTCATCAGTCACGATCACGCCCGTGGTCTTGCCCAGCTTGGCACCCGCATCCTGGCCTACAGCTTCGCTGCCGGGACGGTCCAGTGCCGCAGCCAGCGTCGCACCCGGCGTGCGCAGTACGGTGTCGATCAGCATCTGGCCCATGCGGCCCGAGGCGCCTGCAATCGCGATTTTCATGTCAGTCAGCGCGGAAAAGTGCGAAAAAAGAAAATGGTCTGTACAACGGACAAGCGGCGGAACCAGTCCGCCGCTCGCTTGAAGATGGGTTGCCGGTTTGGCGAATCCGCCCTTCAGGGCATCACTGCGGCTGGGTGGCCGGCGGCGGAACGGCGGCGTCAGTGCCACCACCACCGGTGCGGCGCTCCGGTAGCGTCATATCCACGGTGTTTTTGGCACCGGTGGTCGACTGCACACGGTCGCTCACTTCAGCCGACGGGATTGACGGCGCACGTGCTGCCGGCGCGGCACCCGCAGCGGCGGCGGCCTCAGCGGCCTCCTTCTTCGGGCGCTTGATGCCGTCGATCTCGGCAATCAGCTCGGTCTCGGACGGCAGATCATCCGCGCCCACCCACTTGGCCAGACGATCGCTGTCAAACCACAGCGTCAGCTTGCGTTCCTGCACAACGTTCGTATTGCCGCGCTTGAACGAGAAGACGTAGTCCCAGCGGTTGGCATGGAACATGTCAGTCAGCAGCGGCGTGCCGAGCACGAAGCGCACTTGGTCACGCGTCATGCCTTCCTTGAGCTGCGCGGCCTGTTCGCGCGAGACGAAGTTGCCCTGCACGATATCGATGCGATACGGCGTGATGGCATTGGCGATCTTGCGCGTGGTGCTGTCGTAGGTCCCGCATCCGGCCAGCAGCGCCGATGCGGCGAGCATGGCGCCCAGTACGAGGCCGCCGCGACGGGCAGCGATGGTGGCAAAACGAACAGGACTGCGCGCAACGGAAAAGGTCATGAGCGATCGGCCTTGAAACGGTCCCGGGGCGGGCCCGGTGCGTGAGGGATGGCGACGGCCCAGGCACATCCCATATGCCTGTCCAGCCTGTCCAATAGGACTTTTGCCGCCAAAACCCTTATGATTGAAATATCTGAACATTGTACTCTAGGGAGCCAGGCGCATGCCGAGTCCTGCAGACCTCAAGAACATCGGTCTGAAAGCCACGGTGCCGCGGTTGAAGATCCTCGAGATCTTTCAGACCAGCGAAGAGCGCCATATGAGCGCTGAAGACGTGTACCGCATCCTGCTCGCCGAGCACATGGATATTGGCCTGGCCACGGTCTACCGTGTGCTGACCCAATTCGAGCAGGCCGGGCTGCTGTCACGCAACAACTTCGAGTCCGGCAAGGCCATCTACGAGCTCAACGAGGGCAAGCATCACGATCACCTCGTGTGCCTCGACTGCGGCCGTGTGGAAGAATTCTTTGACGCCGAGATCGAGCAGCGCCAGCAGAGCATTGCCCGTGCGCGCGGCTTTGCGCTGCAGGAGCACGCACTATCGCTCTATGGCAACTGCACGAAAGAGCCCTGCCCACATCGCCCCAAACGCTGATTCACGCTAAGGCGCCGCCCACAAAAGAGAACGGCCGCATCGTCTGCGGCCGTTTTTCATTGGGGGTAAAGCACAGCGTGCGTCAGACGGACAGCCGCGCCTCACCCTCCTTTTCTGCATCACCCTTGCCGCTCTTGCCCGACGCATCCGCCTGCAGCGGCGAGTGCGCGGGCGCGCCCAATGCCTGACCGGTGTACTCGGCCACCACCTGCTTGAAGAGGTGACGCGCCCACACCAGCATCGGATGCGTGTTGCGGCTGCGGTGCCACAGCATATTCAGGCCCAGCACGGTTTCAAGCTCGGACGGCAGCGGGAAGGCATTCAGGTTGTACGCATCGCACACCAGATCCTTCATCAGCGAATTGACCGTGAAGATCATGTCGGTCTGGCTCGCCACCTCAGCCTGGGTGCGCCAGCCGTGCACGGTCATGGTGGAGTGGCGCTTCAGGCCGCGCTGCTGCAGTGCGTAGTCCAGCGGAATGAGCGACGGTGCAACGCGGTTGCCGGGGCTGCCCTGCGCGATGAAGATGTGCTCGCACTCGAGGTACTGCTCGAGCGTGCAACGCTCAGCGAGGATCGGGTGGTCCTTGCGTGCGCAGACCCACATGTTGAACGAGGTGACGACCTCTTCCATGATCTCCGGATGCCGCGTGGGGAACGGCGAGAACGCCAGGTCCAACTCGTTGGCGCGCATGGCGGCGACGTCGGCTTCCCACGAGGACGATTCGGTCAGGCGCACCTGCAGGCCCGGTGCCAGGCGCTTGAGGCGCAGCAGGAAGCGGTCGAACAACGCATCGCCCAGCGTACCGGCAAAGCTGATGTTGAACGCACCGGTGGCCTCTGCGGGATCGAACGTAGCGATATCGCCTTCGTTGATGGCCGCCCAAAGATCAAGCATCTCGCGCACCTTGGGGCCGAGCTCAAGCGCCTTGGGCGTTGGCGTCAGGCCGTGCGGGACGCGAATAAAGAGAGGATCGTCGAAGATCTCGCGCAGACGGCCCAGCGAATGCGACACCGCAGGCGCGGTCATGTGCATCTTTTCAGCCACGTACGTGGCGTTCCGCTTGCTGAGCAGCTCGACAAAAATCACCAACAGCTTGGTATCGACGTTGACCATGGGACGCCTAGGCTCAGACACGTTGGAAAACTGAAATGGCAAACGTTGCAGGAGCAACGGCCAGATGGGGCGCAAATCGCCGCCACATCACAATGTAGTATTTGTTCAGTGTACGGAACACGTCCCAATTTTCAAAGCAAATTCCGGCGGCCCGCACCCTAAATTTGCTTCTACGCAAACGTTTTCGTTTCGCTCTATAACAAAGGCGGCATGACAGGCGCGAAGGCTCATCATGCCGCCTTTGCATGAAGCGCCAGTCAGATTAACTGGCCTGCATCATGAACACGTCAGTGGCACGTTTCCTATGCCACAAAGTGCGGATTACTTGGCGACCACACGCGCCATTTCCAGGCACTTGTTCGAGTAACCCCACTCGTTGTCGTACCAGCTCACCACCTTGATGAAGGTGCCGTCCAGCGCGATACCGGCTTCAGCGTCGAAGATCGAGGTGCGAGCATCACCACGGAAGTCGGTCGCAACGACCTTGTCTTCCGTGTAACCCAGCACGCCCTTGAGCGCGCCTTGGCTCTGTGCCTTCATTTCGGCGCAGATTTCAGCGTACGTGGCAGCGCTTTCCAGCTCGACGGTCAGGTCGACCACCGACACGTCGGAGGTCGGCACGCGGAACGACATGCCGGTCAGCTTCTTGTTCAGCTGCGGGATCACCACGCCCACGGCCTTGGCAGCGCCAGTGCTCGACGGGATGATGTTTTCCAGGATGCCGCGGCCGCCGCGCCAGTCCTTGTTGGACGGGCCGTCCACGGTCTTCTGCGTGGCGGTGGCTGCGTGCACGGTGGTCATCAGGCCGCGCTTGATGCCCCACTTGTCGTTCAGCACCTTGGCAACCGGTGCCAGGCAGTTGGTCGTGCAGGAGGCGTTCGAGATGATCGCTTCGCCCTTGTACGACTCGTGGTTCACGCCGAACACGAACATCGGGGTGTCGTCCTTCGACGGAGCCGACATGATCACCTTCTTGGCGCCCGCGTCGATATGCTTCTGTGCGCCTTCCTTGGTCAGGAAGATGCCGGTCGACTCGATCACCACGTCGGCACCAACCTCGCCCCACTTCAGCTCGGACGGGTCCTTCACGGCGGTCAGGCGGATCTTCTTGCCGTTGACGACGAGCGTGTTGCCGTCGACCGAGACTTCGCCGTCGAAGCGGCCGTGCACCGAGTCGTACTTGAGCATGTACGCCAGGTAGTCGGGCTCGAGCAGGTCGTTGATGGCAACGACTTCGATGTCCTTGAAGTTGGCGGCGGCGGCGCGGAACACCATGCGTCCGATGCGGCCGAAGCCGTTGATGCCGATCTTGATGGTCATGGTCAGTCTCCTGATAGCAGAAATGAAATCGATGATGGCAACGCGGCACCTCGTGGGTGCCGCATGCGCAAATTCAGTTAAGCAATGACGCTCTTGGCAGTGTTCACCACGTTCTCGACGGTGAAGCCGAAGTGCTTGAACAGCACGCCTGCCGGGGCCGACTCACCGAACGTGTCGATGCCGACCACAGCCTGCACCTGGTACTTCCACCAGAAGTCCGTCACGCCGGCTTCCACGGCAATGCGCGGCACGCCATGCGGGAGCACGCTGGCCTTGTAGGCCGAGTCCTGCTTGTCGAACACGGTGGTCGCCGGTACCGACACCACGCGGGCGTGAATGCCTTCGACGGCGAGTTGATCTGCGGCACCGACGGCCAGGCCGACTTCCGAACCGGTGGCGATGATGACCACGTCCGGCTTGCCGTTGGCCGCATCGCGCAACACGTAGCCGCCGCGTGCGATGGCTTCGCGGGTGGCCGGGTTACGGGCCTGGAACGGCAGGTTCTGGCGGCTGAAGATCAGGCAGCTCGGGCCGTTCTGGCGCTCAATGGCGGCGGCCCATGCAACGGCGGTTTCGGTGGTGTCGGCCGGGCGCCAGACATCCATGTTCGGGATCAGGCGCAGGCTGGCAACGTGCTCGATCGACTGGTGCGTCGGGCCGTCTTCGCCCAGGCCGATGGAGTCGTGCGTGAAGACGAAGATCGAGCGGATCTTCATCAGCGCGGCCATGCGCAGGGCGTTGCGGCTGTAGTCGGAGAACGTCAGGAACGTGCCGCCGTACGGAATGTAGCCGCCGTGCAGCGCGATGCCGTTCATGATGGCGCTCATGCCGAACTCGCGCACGCCGTAGTTGATGTGGTTGCCCCAGGCATCCACGCGCACGGCCTTGCTGCCGCTCCAGTTGGTCAGGTTCGAGCCGGTCAGGTCGGCCGAGCCGCCCAGCAGTTCGCCCAGCACCGGACCGTAGGCTTCCAGCGTGTTTTGGCTGGCCTTGCGGGTGGCGATGGTTTCAGCCTTCAGTTCGCACTTTTCCACGAACTCGGCGACGGCCTTTTCGAAGCTGGCCGGCAGTTCACCGCGCATGCGGCGCTCGAATTGCTCGGCTTCGGCCGGGTGGCGCTCGGAGTAGGCATCGAACAGCGCGTTCCAGGCCTTTTCCAGCGCTTGGCCCTGGCCCTTGGCATCCCAGGCGTCGTACACGGCTTGCGGGACTTCGAACGGGGCGTGCGGCCAAGCCAGCGCTTCGCGCGCGGCAGCGATTTCCACGCCGCCCAGCGGGGCGCCGTGCACATCGTGACCGCCTTCCTTGTTGGGCGCGCCCTTGCCGATCACGGTGCGGCAGCAGATCAGCGTCGGCTTGTTCGACTTCTTGGCTTCGGCGATGGCAGCGTCCACAGCGTCCACATTGTGGCCGTCCACGGCGCGGATCACGTTCCAGCCGTAGGCTTCGAAACGCTTGGGTGTGTCGTCGTTGAACCAGTGGACGACCTCGCCGTCGATCGAGATGCCGTTGTCATCCCACAGCGCGATCAGCTTGTTCAGGGCCAGCGTGCCGGCCAGCGAGCAGGCTTCGTGGCTGATGCCTTCCATCAGGCAGCCGTCGCCCAGGAAGACGTAGGTGTGGTGGTTGACGATGTCAAAGCCGGGGCGGTTGAACTCCTGGCCCAGCAGGCGCTCGGCCAGTGCCATGCCGACGGCGTTGGTGATGCCTTGCCCGAGCGGGCCAGTCGTCGTCTCAACACCCGGGGTAATGCCGTATTCCGGGTGGCCGGCGGTCTTGCTGTGCAGCTGGCGGAAGTTCTTCAGTTCCGACATCGGCAGGTCGTAGCCGGTCAGGTGCAGCAGCGCGTAGATCAGCATCGAGCCGTGGCCGTTGGACAGCACGAAGCGGTCGCGGTCCGGCCAGCGCGGGTTCAGCGGGTTGTGGCGCAGGTGGCGGCTCCACAGTGCCACGGCGATGTCCGCCATGCCCATCGGCGCGCCGGGGTGGCCGGAATTGGCTTGCTGGACGGCGTCCATGGCAAGCACGCGGATGGCGTTGGCCATCAACTGGGTGGGCTGGGTGGTATTCGAGTGGAGTGCGGGAGCGGTCATGCGAACCTGCGGGCAGAAGGCGGGAAAACCGCGATTTTACCAGACGGGGATGCCCCCGCTGGGTCGGTTTTCGATGGCTGCAACCGGCTGCAGCCACCCCTGCCCCTCCTTCCGCGCCCGGCTTACCACTCCGCGACGGAACCGTCGGCGTGGCGCCACACCGGGTTGCGCCAGTCCGGAGCCTCCTTGCTGCGCTCGATGACCAGCGCTTCGTCAATATCCACGCCCAGCCCGGGCAGGCGCGGCGGGCGGATATAGCCACCTTCCAGCGCAAAGTCGGCCTTGTTGCGCACGTAATCGAGCAGCTCGGCGCCCTTGTTGTAGTGGATGCCCATGCTCTGCTCCTGCAACGTGGCGTTCCAGCTGACGAAGTCGATGTGCAGGCAGGCGGCCAGCGCGATCGGCCCAAGCGGGCAATGCGGCGCCAGCGCCACATCATAGGCCTCGGCCATCCCGGCGATCTTCAGGCATTCGGTGATGCCGCCTGCGTGCGACAGGTCCGGCTGCAGGATCGACACCCCGCCCGCCTCCAGCACACGCTTGAAGTCGAAGCGCGAGAACATGCGCTCGCCAGCGGCGATCGGCAGGTGCGTGTGGGCGGCCAGGCGGGCGTAGCTCTCAGCCTGCTCGGCCAACACGGGTTCTTCAATGAAGAGCGGGCGATAGAGCTCCAGCTCCTTGATGAGCACCTTGGCCATCGGCGCAGAAACACGGCCGTGGAAATCGAGCCCGAACTCAACCGTGTTGCCAAAGGCGGAGCGAATCTCCGCCACCTTTGCCACCGCTGCATCCACCGCGCGGGCCGTGTCGATGATGCCCATCTCCTCGCAGCCGTTGAGCTTAAAGTGGTCGAAGCCGCCGGCCTGCAGCGCCTTCATGCCGGCAATCACGTCGGAAGGACGATCACCGCCGACCCAGCTGTAGGTACGCATCTTGTCGCGCACCAGGCCGCCGAGCAGCTCGTACACCGGCACGCCCAGCACCTTGCCTTTGATGTCCCACAGCGCTTGGTCAATACCAGCGATGGCGCTCATCAGGATCGGCCCGCCGCGGTAGAAGCCGGCGCGATACATGGTCTGCCAGAGGTCGTTGATGCGGCTCGGGTCTTGGCCGATGAGGTAGTCGGACAGTTCATGCACCGCCGCTTCCACCGTGCGCGCACGGCCTTCGATGACGGGCTCGCCCCAGCCGGTGACGCCCTCGTCGGTTTCGACTTTCAGGAACATCCAGCGCGGAGGCAGGCGATACGTGGTCAGGCGAGTGATTTTCATGGGTGGATCGTTCGGTCGGATTGGACAGTGCGATATGCGGTGACGAAGGCGCGTGCGCGCTCGGCGGTGCGTTCGACGGGCTGGCCGGGGCGGTACAAGTCGGAGCCAAGACCCGCGCCGATGCACCCGGCAGCAAGGTAGTCGGCCAGGTTCTCCGGCGTGATGCCGCCGACGGCAAACACGGGCACTTCAGGCGGCAGCACGGCCTTGAGCGCGCGCACGTAGCCGGGGCCAAGACTTCCAGCCGGGAAAATCTTCAGCGCTTCGGCTCCTGCATCGAGTGCGGCGAAGGCTTCAGTGGCGGTCATGCAGCCGATGCAGGTGACGAGCTTGCGCGCGGCGGCGGCGCGGATGACATCCGCATTCGTATTCGGCGTGACAACCAACTTGCCGCCCGCAGCAACCATCAGTTCAACATCGGCCGGCTTCAGCACGGTGCCGGCGCCAATCAACGCGCGATCGCCAAAGGCACGCGCGGCCAGCTGCACGCTTTGCGCCCAATCGGGCGAGTTCAGCGGAATTTCGATGGCATCAAAGCCGGCGTCGACCAGCGCTTGCGTGTGCGCCAATACCTCGTCGGGTCGGATGCCGCGCAGGATGGCAATCAGCGGTAGATGAGCGGTCCAAGTCATGCGTTACTCGTGATAAAGCTGCGAGCGGCCGCCATCGATCAGGATGTCGGTCGCGTTGATGAAGCGGGCCTCGTCGGAGGCGAGGAACAGCGCGGTGTAGGCCACCTCTTCCGGCTCGCCGATGCGCTTGCACGGCAACAGCTCGGCCTGGCGACGGCGTTCGGCTTCGGGGTCGGGCGCGGCGGCAAAACCGGCTTCGGCAATCGGCGTGAGGATCAGCCCCGGTGAGATCGAATTCACCCGAATCCCACGCGCTGCATATTCAATGCCGAGTGCGCGCGTGAGCCCGATCAGCCCGTGCTTGGCCACCGGATACGGAAATGCGCCCGGAATGATCTTGCGCCCATGCACCGACGCAATGTTGACGATGCTGCCCGCCCCGCGCGCCAGCATGTGCGGCAACACGGCACGCGCGCAGTGCCATGCCCCCTCCAGGTCGACCGACAGACAGCGTGCCCAGTCGTCTTCGCTCAGCTTGAGCGGATCGGAGAACACGTTGATGCCCGCGTTGTTGACCAGCACGTCGATACCGCCGAAGCGCTCGACGCCCGCCGCGACCATCGCGTCAATCTGATCGCGGTGGCGCACGTCGGCTTGCACGAGGAGGATGTTGTCGTCGTTGCCAATGGACTTGGCGAAGGCTTCAGCGCGCTCATCGCGCACCAGCGCGTTGACGATCACGCGGGCGCCGTGCTGCGCGAACAGCTTGGCGATTGCGCCACCAATGCCCTGCGTGGCGCCGGTCACCAAGGCGACCTTGCCAGCGAGGCGCGGCGGGAAAGACGTGGGAGGAGTCGTCATGCGTCAGATCGATGCACGGTGAATTGGTAGCCGCGCTGCAGGCTCTGGCCGGTACCGAGAATGGTCAGGCCGTGGTCTTGCGGCTGGCCCGGCAGGTTGTGCGCGTTGATGGTGTGGTCAACGGGTTCAAAGCAGAAGAAGTCGTATTGGGCCGGGGTGTACAGCACATAGCGCGAGGTGGTGGCGCTCACCCGCACCGACAAGCGGCGACTTGGCCACACGATGTCGGCAGCGCCATCCCAGCCTTCGAAGCTGTGGTCGATGGTGTGGCCGGGCTCCAGTTGTCGGGGCTTGCGGAAGTCCGCATGCGGCGGCGGTGCCTGCAACACCGTTGGCAAATGGTCAGGCGCGGCTTGCCACATACCGGTGGCGCTCGCGTGCAAGCGCACGTCTGGCGTACGCGGGAAGAACGGGTGCACACCCAACCCGAACGGCAGCGGCGCACCCTCGTTGCGCACCGTCAGCGACATCTGCAGGGTGTTGCCTGCCAACGTGTAACGTTGCAGCGCGAGGTAGCGGAACGGTGCGCCGTGGTCGACCATGGCCGCCAGCTCGACAAACGTCTCGCCCTTCGCCACCTGGTGCCACGGCATCAGCCAGCCGTGGCCGTGCAGTGGATAGGTTTCGTCGTCGCGCGTGAGGGGCACCTCGATGGTCCGGCCCTCAAAGATGAAACACCCGCCGCCAATGCGGTTGGACCATGGCACCAGCGGGTAACACGCCAACGCCTTGGGCTCGCGCAATGCCTCGTCAAGCTGGGCCGGGCGGAAAACAGGCACGACCTCATTCGCACGCAGCAGATCAAAGCGCAGCAGACCACCGCCCGACTCGGGCAGCACGTCGGCGCGCAGCACACCGTTCTCAAGCCGTAACATGGGCATGGCCGAAACGGGCCTCCGGTAGTCCGCGCACGTTGGGCACGGTCAGTTGAAATACCGCGCCGGCATTCACGTCTTCAGCCAAACGGCGCGCCGACAAACCCTCGCGGGCGCTGGTGACATACAGCGTGTCCAATGCGGCGCCACCGAACGCCGGACACGAAGGCTGCGACGCCGGTACCGCCACATGCACCAGCACACGCCCATCCGGTGCATAGCGCGTGAGGCGGTTGCCGCCCCATTCCGCATTCCACAGGCAGCCCTCGGCATCGACAGTGGAGCCGTCGGGTGAGCCCTTGTGGCCCACGCCGTCATCCGCGTCACGTAAGTCGGCAAAGACACGGACGTGGCCAACCGCGCCGGTCTGGCCGTCGTAGTCGCAGGCGTGGATACGGCGGCTGTGCGTGTCGCACCAGTACATCGTCGTGCCGTCGGGGCTGAAGGCGATGCTGTTGGCGACCGTGATGTTGGGCAAGGCCAGGCGTTGCAGCACACCCAGCGGCGTGAAGCGGTAGAAGCGACCGACGGGCTCCGGGCCACGTTCGTGCATGGTGCCGAAGACATAGTTGCCGCAGCGGTCTGCACGGCCGTCATTGACGCGCGTGCCTGCAACATCGGGCTCCACTGGTGCGAGCAATGTCAGCGTGCTGGTTCGCGTGTCGAAGCGCGCAACGTTCTTCGCAAGCCCGAGGATCAACACACCGGGTTCGTCCGTCAGCACGAACGAGCCCACGCGCTGCGGCAGCGGCCATTGGCGCTCCTGCCCCGTCGCCGGATCGTGTTGCCACAGCAGGGATTCCTGGATATCAGTCCACCACAGCACACGCAGGGCGTCATCCCAGACGATGCCTTCGCCCAGCGTGCAGCGCAGATCGGAAAGCGTGGTCGCGTTCATCGTTCCGCCCCTCCGCGATTCTTCAACTGATCGACCAGCACCGCTGCCAACAGAATGCCGCCGCGCACGAGGTACTGATAGAACGCGTCGATGTTCAGCAGGTTCATCGCGTTCTGCACGGTGCCCATGATGAGCACGCCGACCAGCACCCCGCTGATGCTCGCGCGGCCGCCCATCAACGACACACCGCCCAGCACGCACGCGGAGATCACGTTCAGCTCGAAGCCCTGCGCCGCGTTTGGCTGGCCGCTGGTGATGCGCGCCGCCAGAATCACGCCCGCCAGCGCGGCAATCACACCCTGGATCAGGAAGATAACGACGCGCGTCATGTTGACGTTCACACCCGCCAGCCGTGCCGCTTCCGGGTTGCCGCCGATGGCCAGCGTATTGCGCCCATACACCGTCTTGTTGAGCAGCACGCCAAAGACGACAAAGCACAGCGCCGCCACCCACACCGGCGCCGGCACGCCCAGGATGATGGTGTTGCCGAGATCGAAGAACGCCATCTCCGATACGCCCACCGCCTGCCCATGCGAGGCGATGAAGGCGAGGCCGCGCACGATCTCCATCGTGGCCAGCGTGGTGATCAGCGCGTTGATCTTCAGCTTGGCGATCACGAAGCCGTTGACGCCGCCGATGATCGCGCCCGCCACCAGACTCCCGCCGATACCCAGCGCGATGCTGCCGGTGGCGTTGATGATCATCGCGCAGAGCACGCCAGCAAACGCCACCGTCGAACCAATCGACAAGTCAAAGTCGCGCGAGGCGAGGCAGAACATCATCGTGCAGGCCACCATGCCGATCTGCGAGACGGAGAGCGCAAGGCCCACCATGTTCTGCCACGAGAAGAAGTACTCGACCGAGAACGACAGCGCGGCAAACAGAATGGCGAAGATCAGCGGCAAGCTGAAATCGTCCAGCAGGCGGAGCAGGCGCGTCTTGTTCATAGAGGAATGGGCCGACGCAGCCAGGGCGTCGCCATGTTGCAAACGTTGAGACTGGGACATCTTGGACTCCGGGGTTCTCATGCAGCCAGCGACGGCGACGGTGCGGATTCAGGACGTAGGGCGACCTTGAGCACGGCTTGCTCATTGGCCTGCTCGCGCGGCAGTTCGCCGGCGATGCGGCCTTCGCTCATCACCAGCACGCGGTCGGCCACGCCAAGGATCTACGGTAGCTCGCTGGAAATCATCAGCACGGCCACGCCACGCTCGGCCAGCTCGTACAGCACCTGGTAAATCTCGTTCTTGGCACCGACGTCGATACCGCGCGTGGGCTCGTCGATGATGAGGACGCGCATGTCGTCTTCCGCCAGCCAGCGCGCCAGGATGGCCTTCTGCTGGTTGCCGCCGGACAGCAGGCGGATCGGCTGTTCGCGATTGGGCGTCTTGATGCGCAGGCGGGCGATGTAGTGATCCGCCGTCTTCGCTTCCTGCTTGTCGTTGACGAACAAACCGAAGCGCCGCTGGTTGCGCCGGCAACTGATGTTGATGTTCTCCGACACCGAGCGGCAACCGATGATGCCCTCTTCCTTACGGTCTTCCGGGCACAGCACGATGCCCTGGCGGATGGCGTCGGCCACATCGCGGATGCGGATCGGCGCGCCGTCCAGCGCGATGCTGCCGGCCGTTTTGCGATCGGCACCGTAGATGAGGCGCGCCAACTCCGAGCGCCCCGCACCTACCAGTCCGAACAGCCCGACGATCTCGCCACGCCGCACGGACAGGCTTGCCGGTTCTGCCAGCTTCGGGCCCATCAGGCCCTCCACCTGCAGGCGTACCTGACCCAGCGTGCGCGGGCGGTAATCAAAGATGTCGTCGATCTGGCGGCCGACCATCTGGGCGACGAGTTCGTCGCGCGTAACGTTGGCCATCGACGGGAAATCCGCCACCTTGCGGCCATCGCGGAAGATCGTGCAGCCGTCGCACAGCTCGAAAATCTCATCCAGCCGGTGCGAGATGTAGATCAGCGCCCGCCCCTGCGCACGCAGGTCTTTCACCAGGCGGAACAGGATGTCGGTCTCGCGGATCGACAGCGAACTCGTCGGCTCATCCAGCGCAATCACCCGCGCATCGCGCAAGATCGCCTTGCAGATCTCCACCATCTGGCGCTGGCCGATCGACAGGTGCTTCAGCTTGGCGCGCGGGTCCAGATCGACGCCGATGCGGCCGAGCTGTTCACGCGTCCACGCCATCGCCTCGCGCTGGCGGATAAACCCGCCGCTGGCCGGCAGGTGGCCGAGCAGCAGGTTGTCCATCACCGTCAGCTCGGGCACCGTCTGCAGTTCCTGATGGATGACCGCAATGCCGGCATCGAGCGCCGCCCGCGTGGTGGGGAACGCGGTCGGTTTGCCCTCGACGACGATCTGCCCACCATCCGGCTGATAGTCGCCGCCGAGGATCTTCAACAGCGTCGACTTGCCCGCGCCATTCTCGCCCAGCAAGCCGTGCACGCGGCCGCATGCGATGCCGAACGACACATCGGACAGCGCCCGCACGCCCGGAAACACCTTGCTGATGCCACGAAACTCAAGGAACGCCGACATGGCGAGTCTCCTTCGCTACCGTCTTCATTTGTCCCACCGCTGGTACTTTGCGTCCCATCACCGGGTCTTTTTGTCTTGAAGCTGGCTCCTTGAGAGCCACTACCCGGGTCTTTCTGTCCTGAAGCTGGCTCTTTGAGTGCCACTACCCGGGGCTTTCTGTCCCGCCGCTGGCTCCCGGCGTGCCGCCGTCACCCGCCGGGGCTCAAAGGCCCATTTCCTGGCGGACAGCCTTCTCGTTGTCGCGCGTCATCAGACGGCCGCTGGTGAGGATGAGCGGGTCCGGTGCCTTGTTGTTCTTGATCCAGTCGTACATGTTCAACGACGTCTCATAGCCGTGACGCTTCGGGCTGATCAGCACGGTGCCAAAGAAGCCGGTTTTCTCGGGCTTGGCGAATTCATTCATTGCCGACTGGCTGCCGCCGATGCCCACGCCGATGATGTCGGCCGGCTTCACGCCGTGGCCTTCTGCCGCACGCACCGCGCCGAGCACGGCTTCGTCATTCAGGCCGAACGCGATCCAGTGCTTGAACTTCGGGTTCTTGGTCAGCGTGATGTTGGCGGCGTTGAAGGCGGCTTCGGTGTCCGTCTTGGCCTGCGGGCTCGTCAGCACGTTGGCAGCAGGAAAGCCCACCTTGGTGAGCGCAGCCACAGCACCGTCGGTGCGTTCCTTAGCGGTCGGAAGCTGGTCGTATGCAATGCGGATGGCGCCAACGTCGGCCAGGTTCCAGCCGCGCTTCTTCATCTCCTGCGCAATCGCGTCGCCCACCTGCTCGCCAATCTTCGTGGCCGAGATGCCCATGTGCGGTACGGCGTCGATCGGCTTGCCGCTGCCGTCGACCAGACGGTCATCCACCGTCATCAGCTTCAGGTTGTTCTGTTTGGCCTTGGCCACCACCGCCGGCCCGAGCTTCACGTCCGGCACGCAGATCACAAAACCCTGCGCGTGCTGGGCGCCGAGGTTGTCGATGGCGGTCAGCACCTCGCCGCCACTGGGCACACCGATCTTCACCAGCTTGAAGCCCTTCTCCTTGGCGGCTTGGTCGGCGAATTTCCATTCGTCCTGGAACCAGGGCTCTTCGGGCTGCTTGACCAGGAAGCCGATCTTCACGTCCTCCGCCGCGTGGGCCAACCCACCAGCGATGGCGAACAGCGTAGCGGCCGCGATGGCCTTGAAGGTAACGCGTCGTTGTTGGTTCATCTTGTCTCCTTTCGGCGCCGTCTTGGCGGCACCTGTTTTGCTGTGGATAACCACTGTGGACAACTGCTGTGGATAACCGTTGTGGATAAATCGGCCAGGCCGCGCCAGCGCTAGGCTCGCGCCACCTTCAACGTCTTCACCAAACCGCGCTCGCGGGCGATGGCAATCGCGCCGCTGCCGGCCAGGTGTTCCTGCTGTTCACTGCTGGTGACGGTGACCTTGCCCGAGAAGAAATCGTCGTCCGACACCAGCACGGCCAGCGCTTCGCGCAGCAGCGGCTTGCCGGTGATGACAAACTGCGTGCCCGGGTTCATGCGGATCGCGCTGCTGTTCTTGAGCGTGAGCAAATCCGCGCCCAGCACCGCGCCCAGCAGGAAGTTGGCCCGCGCATTGCGCTCGTAGATCGTGAACTGGCCCAGCGTGCGCACCATGAAGCAGGCGCGCCCCAGGCCGATACTGCTGGCGCTGCGCGCGCCGGCCAGCAGCATCTCCGGATCGACCTCACTGGCGAAGTCGGAATCCACCGAATCCGCCAGGATGGTGTTGTGCGTGATCACGTGGAGCAGCTCGCCGGCCAGCGTGGTCACGCAGCCGGTGATGCGCTGGTCGGCATCCAGATGCACGAACTTCGAGTGCGAGCCCGGCAGCACGATCACCGCCGGTTCGGTGATGGAGAGGCGCGAGACCAGGCCCATCGTCTCGACCTCCTCGCCGCGCATCATGTCCATCGACTCGATGTTGTGCAGGCCGAGGTTGTCCACCGGATTGCGTACGCCCGGCACAAACCAGATCGGCTGGGCGCACACCTCGGGGATGCTCGCCTGCACCATGCCGGCAGCCAGATCGCGCAGACCGGCCGGCGCCACCAGGTGCGGCACTTCGTGCAGGCCGACGTTGGAGGTGATCATGCCGGACGCCAGTACAAGATCGACCTGGCTGATGGCGAGGCCCGCCTTCTGCAGCGCGGCTTCAACGGTGTCCTGCACGCCGCGCTGCAGCGTCGTCTTGTTGCCGGTGATGGCGGTGTCGCGCACCCCGACCTGGCGCGCGGCCTGGCAGAGTGCAACGTCATCACGCCAAACCGTGACGCGCGTGTTGGTGGTACCGGTATCGATGGTGAGGATGTTCATGCGTGGCATTGCTTGGGAGAGTGGGCCCGGGGCTTAGAACGAGTGGACGACACCCGTATAGGCACCCAGTTGGTTCTTACCCGGCGCCGGGTTGTTGTTGGTCGCCTCCACCGAGAAGTTGGCGGTGGCGCTGTTCTGCACGGTGCCGACGCTGGCATACAGCATCGTGCGCTTCGAGAGGTTGTAGTTCGCGCCCAGCATGAACAGGTTGGCGTTGCCGCCGCCGTTGTTCACGTTGATGCGGTAAGCGGCACCGATCAGCGTCAGCGCCGGTGTGAGCTCATAGTTCACGCCCAGCCAGTAGTGGTTGGCCTTGGTGGGTGCACCGACCGGGGCATCCGGCGCGGAGAGGTTTTCGTACACGGCAAACAGCTTCGCTTTGCCGAGGGTGTACGTGCCGCCGATCGTCGCTTCCTTCGAGAAATTGAAGAGGTCGCTGAACTTGCCGTTCGCATCGCGGATCACGTCGTAGATCGCGCGCACTTCCGCCGGCCCTGCGGTGTAGACGGCAGAAACACCATCCCGACGGCTGTTCTTGAACGAACCCGGCTGTTCGCCCAGCCCGGTCTGCAGGCCAATCTGGAAGCCGCCCCAGGTCGGGCTTTGATATTCGACGATGTTGTTGGCGCCCGGCCAGTTGCGCCCACGCACCAGCGTGGCGGAGCCGATGAACTGCTGGCCGGTCGGGTCCAGGTACCAGACGTCGTTGCTGATGAAGAGGTTTTTGCCGACCGTCAACGTGCCGTAGGTCGGGCTCGACAGGCCGACGTACGAACGGCGGTTGAAGAGCGCATCGCCATTGGTCTTGCCCTGCGCAGCCCCAAAGCCCGACTCCAGACGAAAGACCGCCTGCAGGCCACCACCCAGATCCTCCTTGCCCATGAATCCGAACATGCTGGTCCCCCACTGGTTGTCCGCGGCGCGCCAGAGGCTGCCGCCGGGGGAAGTCGCCGTGGGGGCGACGTTGTTCTGGTAGTCGATGCCGCTGGCGACGCGGCCATATAGCGTGACGCTGGTTTGCGCGAGGGCTGGGGCAATCCAGCCCGCCAGCGCAAACCCGCACGCCAGCATCCCGCGAACAACGGTGGTTCGATTCATGACGTCTCCTGTGATGTTCTTGTAGTGGGGTCCGGCTGGTTCGCGTGATTGAGATCGCTGGTGCAAACCGAGTCGTAGCTCGCGCCGTCCCCAGGCGCATTTGTAGTCGGTGGCGCATAAGCGTGGCAAACTACAAATTCTTCGCGAGACGTTAAATTTTTCTTAACGAGAACGCATGGCACGGCGCCTCCCTCCCCTTAACGCATTACGCGTCTTTGAAGTCGCAGGCCGCAACCTGAGCTTTAGCCGGGCGGCCGACGAGCTGTGCGTGACCAATGCCGCGGTCAGCCACCAGATCAAGCAGCTCGAAGACCATCTGGGCAAAAAGCTGTTCATCCGCCGCAACAACCAGCTCGCGCTGACCGATGCCGGCGACAACTACCTCCCCCGCGTGCGTGATGCCCTGCGCGCGATCGAGCAAGCCACCGACCTGCTGATGGACACCGCCGACGCCCCGCTGCGCGTGGCGGTGCCGCCAACCTTCGGCGCCAAGTGGCTGGTGCCGCGTCTGTATCGCTTCTTCAACCAGCACCCGCACGTGCGCGTCGAGGTCTCCACCGCCGACGTGCAGGATCACGGCCAGTTCGATCTCTGCATCGACGACCGCCAAGTCAACGCGCCCAACCTGCGCGTCGAGTGGTTCACCTCCACGGATTTCTTCCCCGTGTCCAATGCCGCGCTGCAGACGGCAATCCGCATGCCGCAGGATTTGGCCGCGCACACGCTGCTGCACGAGCGCGGCGGGCGCCACCTCGCACATCACCCGACGTGGCAGCAATGGCTTGATGAAGTGGGCGTATGTCAGATCAACGCCACGCGCGGGCCGGCCTTCTCTGAAGCGCTGATGGCGCTGCAGGCGGCCATTGACGGCCAGGGCGTGGCGCTCGGCCAGGGCATCCTCGTCGAATACGACATCGCGGCCGGGCGCCTCGTGCGGCCGCTGGCGACGGAGGCGTCATTGCGCCTGTCGTACTACCTGATCCATCCGCATGAGGCGGTGGAACATCCGGGCTTCGCGCTGTTCCGGCAATGGCTTGCGGATGAGGTTGCACGCAGCGGCGGGCGCGCGCGCAACCAGCAGATGCCGGGCGAGGTGTTTTGATTTCTTTTTGATTGTGGCGTTGCAGGCGCTCTACACTAGTCGTCCGAGGTCATCTTGCACCGGCTGCAGGAGCAACACCATGAGCTTCCCCCGCCCCGCCAATACACCGTGGCTCGTGCCGTACCTGACCGTGCACGACGCGTCGGCCGCCATCGCCTTCTATCGCAATGCCTTCGGCTTCGGGGTGCAGGATGAAGTGCACGACCACGGCCGCCCGATCCACGTCGAGATGACCTACCAAGGCGAGCTGATCCTGATGCTCGCGCCCGAAGGCGCATTCGGCTCCACGGCCCGCACACCGGCTGCCGCGGGCTTCGAATGCCCACAAAGCTTTCACCTGTATTGCGATGATGTCGACGCCGTCTACCAGAGCGCGCTAAACCAGGGCGCCACGTCCCTCATACCGCCGGCTGACGTCTTCTGGGGCGAGCGCTACGCCGCCGTGCGCGATCCCGACGGCTACCGCTGGGGCCTCGCCTGCCGGCCGGCCACCGAAGGCTGATCGCCTCGCCTGACCCGATTCACCACAAGGATTGCTTCAATGGGGCTTCCCCGTTTCTACGTCGACACATCACTGGCCCCGCACACCGCCGTCACCCTGCCTGAGACCGTCACGCGCCACATCCACGTGCTGCGCCTGGCCGTCGGCGACGAGGTCTGCCTGTTCGATGGCTCTGGCCACGAATTCCACGCGCGGCTCGATGCCATCAACAAACGCGATGCCACCGCCAGCCTCGCTGAGTCGACACAGCCCGACACCGAAGCGCGCTACAACATCACACTCGCGCAGGGCATTGCCGGCGGCGACAAAATGGACTGGCTGATCGAGAAAGCCGTCGAACTGGGCGTGCACGCTATCGCCCCGCTGCAAACCGAGCGCGGCGTGGTGCGGCTCTCCGGTGAACGCGCCACCAAGCGCGTGCAGCACTGGCAAGCGCTTGTGCAGGCCGCGTGCGAGCAATGCGGCCGCGCGCGCGTACCCGCTGTCGCACCCGTCGCGACGCTGCGCGAGTGGTTGGCGACGGCCAAGCCGACGGACACGCCGCGCGTCTTGCTGTCGCCGCGCGGCACGCAGTCGCTCACGCAATGGGCGGTGCAATCACGCGAGCGCGTCGAGAGCGCTGGCGTCGAATTGCTGATCGGCCCGGAAGGCGGCCTCTCGCCCGATGAAGAGGCATTGGCCGAAAGTGCGGGTTTCTTACCGCTGACACTCGGGCGACGTATTCTGAGAACGGAGTCGGCGGCGCTCGTTGCGGTGTCTGCGCTACACGCCGTTCTTGGTGAATTCTGAATGTTGACGACTACAGATTGACCGCTTGATCCCACCCGGCGGGCCCATCCCCTTTCCCGCCATCAATCAAAGGAGCTTCATCATGGGTCTACTCGATTCGATCCTCGGCGGCGGCAATGACGCCAGCGGCGGCCAATCGTCCTTGCTGGGCAATAAGAAGGTGCTGCTGGCCGTGGGCGTGCTGGCCTATCTGGCAATGAAGCGCGGCGGCAACGCACAAGGCGCCGGCGATGCGGCACCGCAGGCAGATCAGGGCGGCGGTCTGCTCGGTTCGCTGGGCGGGCTGGGTAGCCTGCTCGGCGCAGCCGGCGGCGCCGGCGCACTCGGCAGCCTGCTGGGTGGCGCGGGCGGTGCGGGTGGCCTTGGCGGCCTGCTTGGCGGTCTGCTGGGCGGCGGCAATTCGGATCACGCCGCGGCGGTCGACGCAGCGGCACCGGCTGGCCTGGGGCCCCTGCAGCAGATCCTGGAACAAGCCGGCTTGGGCGAACAGGTCAAATCGTGGATCGGCAACGGCCAGAACCTGCCCGTCTCCGGCGAGCAGATCACGCAAGCCCTGAGCGGCACGGGCGCACTGGAAGAAGTGTCAAAGCTGGCCTCCACCTTCGGCATCAATGAAAGCGATCTCGCCAATCAGTTGGCAGAAGGCCTGCCGGAGGCCGTGAATCACCTGACCCCGCAAGGCACGCTGCCAGCAGCCTGAGCATCGCCGCAAGAAAGCAAAAAGCCCGCATCTGCGGGCTTTTTTGTAGCAACGCCGATCAACCAGCGCTGAATCAGCTTAAGTTCACGCGAACGAGTAGAACACGCGGAACTGCACCTTCCGCTCGCCCCAGAACTCGGCGGCGTCACGGAACACGTCCAGCAGCACCTCCCGCGCTTCCTTGTCGAACTTGGGCTGGCACGGCAAGCCTTCGAGCACGATCACGAAACCCGGCTGCGGGCCGGCCTTGTAGATCATGTCGGTCAGACAATCGGCCAGCGCATCAAAGTTCTTGCCGAAATGCTTCGGGAACAGGAATTCGCGTGCGATCACGTCGAGCACTTCGCTCTTGGTGGTCGCCGCAGCGCAGTTGGCGTACAGGAAATGCTGGCCCAGGCTGGCCGCCGATTCCGCCAGATCCGCCACGCGAAACGCGCGGATCGACTGCACGATATTCGGACGCACCGTCTTGAACAGGTTCATGGCGTCTTCGCGACCTCCGTCGTCGTCCGTCTTGGTAATGTCCTGCGTCATGATGTTCTGCTGCGGTTTTGCTGCCGCGCCCCCAACGCGGGCGCCCAGGGCTTGCATCCCCACCACGCCATCGTACAGATTCTGCGCCTTGTGCCACGCTTCGCGAGCCACGCGCTCATCGCGTGCGGTGAGCGAGTCGTCCAGCCCAAACATGTTGGTCGTCATCGCTGTATCCGTTGAAAACTGTTGTAGTGATCTTCCGTGTAGTAGCAGTCGTTTGCCGCCTGCTGGTCGCCGCCACAAATGATGCGTTTGGCGCCCCGATTGCGCGCGCCACGCGTCTTGACCGTATATTCGCGGTAATAGCCACGTCGCTGCGCTGGCAAACGTCGTTCATAGTTGCCGAACGTGCTGCCATCTTTCGCATATGGGAATGGGCCGCCCTGCTCGATCAGTGCAAATGTGCGCTGTGCCTCGTTGGGCAGATCCGCTGCACGAATGGTTCCCGCGGCGGCCGCCAACCCAGTCGTGTCCCGGGCCATCGCGTTGACCGGCAGGCCGGCCACAGACAACGCGAGCGTCGCCGCCAGCGCGCCACGCGCTATTGCCTGAGATACGGAGCGGCCAATCCACGCTCCAAGTCGCTTGGTCATCAGCAAGCCCTAACGGGAGAATCGTGCTAAGCGGACAGCTTGGCACAGGTCACAAGCGCAGGCGGCCGCCAGACCATGATCCGGGCGGCCGGTTTGCAGCTGAAATCGAAGCGGCTCAATGCTTGAGAGGCTTGCAGGGAGAATGACAAGTCGGGCGACTGCCGAAGACTTGGGGAATCCTTCCGCCTGCAAACACCTACCAATTGCACGCACCAGAATGAGGCAAACCTAGTCAGACGTGGGGTCAAAAAACCGCTTTTCTACCCCCGCCTGGCCCTATGCAGGCCTCATGTGCTCAGAAGCACCCCTTCAGCCCGTAAGGGTACGCTCATCGATGACAACAATCAACCGGCGGTCAATGTTTGAAGGGGATTTTGAAGCCACAACTAACATTGCACAAATGTGAGCGCACGCAAACTTATCAAGAAAAAAAGGGGAGCGCAGTATCGTGCGCTCCCCTTTTTCGTGCAGTGCGGAATTAACGCTGTGCTTGCGCGGCGGCGTCCACGACGGTCAGCGCCGTCATGTTGAGAATGCGTCGCACCGTGGCCGACGGCGTCAGGATGTGCACCGGCTTCTGGGCACCCAGCAGGATCGGGCCGATGGCAATGTTGTTGCCGGCAGCCGTCTTCAGCAGGTTGTAGGCGATATTGGCGGCGTCGATGTTGGGCATGACCAGCAGGTTGGCCTCGCCCTTGAGCGTCGAGTCGGGCACCAGCGAATCACGCAGCTTCTCATCGAGTGCGGCATCGCCGTGCATTTCGCCATCGACCTCCAGGTTCGGAGCACGTTCGCGCAGGATGGCGAGTGTTTCGCGCATCTTGACGGCGGAAGGCGCTTCCGACGAACCGAAGTTCGAGTGCGACATCAGCGCGACCTTTGGCTTGATGCCGAAACGGCACAGCTCTTCAGCGGCCATGATGGTGATCTCGGCCAGTTGCTCGGCGGTCGGGTCAACGTTCACGTGCGTATCCGTCAGGAAGATCTGACGGCCCGGCAGTACGAGACCGTTCATGGCGGCGTACACGCAGTTCGTGCCACCGATGACCTGATCGATGTAACGCAGGTGCGCGGCGGTGTTGCTGACCGTGCCGCAGATCATGCCGTCGGCTTCGCCCTTGTGGATCATCACGGCGCCGATCAGCGTGGAACGGCGGCGCATTTCGATCTTGGCATACTGCGGCGTCACGCCCTTGCGGGCCATCAGCTTGTAGTACGTCTCCCAGTATTCACGGAAGCGCTCATCGTGTTCGGGGTTGACCACGGTGAAGTCCACGCCTTCACGCAGGCGCAGGCCAAAGCGTTCGATGCGATGGGCAATCACGCTCGGCCGGCCGATCAGGATCGGGCTGGCAAGCTGCTCATCCACGACGATCTGCACGGCGCGCAGCACGCGCTCTTCTTCACCCTCGCCAAAGACGATGCGCTTGTTCGCCATCGGCACCTTGCGAGCGGCCGAGAAGATCGGCTTCATCAACGTGCCCGAGTGGTAGACGAACTGCTGCAGGTGCTGGCGGTAGGCGTCCATGTCTTCGATCGGGCGCTTCGCCACGCCGGAATCCATGGCGGCCTGCGCTACGGCCGGCGCGATCTTGACGATCAGGCGCGGGTCGAAGGGCTTCGGGATCAGGTATTCGGGACCGAACGAGAGGTCCTGGATGCCGTAGGCCGAGGCGACGATATCGCTCTGCTCCTGGCGGGCCAGTTCGGCCACGGCGTGCACGGCGGCGACTTCCATCTCACGCGTGATGGTGGTCGCGCCCACATCCAACGCACCGCGGAAGATGAACGGGAAGCACAGGACGTTGTTGACCTGGTTCGGATAGTCGGTGCGGCCGGTGCCCATGATGACGTCCGGGCGCACTTCCTTGGCCAGCTCCGGCAGGATTTCCGGGTTCGGGTTGGCCAGCGCGAAGATGATCGGCTTGTCGGCCATCTTCTTGACCATGTCCTGCTTGAGCACGCCCGCAGCGGACAGGCCCAGGAAAATGTCAGCGCCGTCGATGACTTCGGCCAGCGTACGCAGATCGGTCTTCTGTGCGAAGTGCGCCTTGTCCGGGTCCATCAGTTCGGTACGGCCTTCGTGCACGACGCCAGCCAAGTCCGTCACCCAGATGTTTTCACGCGGCAGGCCCAGGTCGACCAGCAGGTCCAGGCAGGCCAGCGCTGCAGCACCCGCGCCCGACGCCACCAGTTTGACCTTCTTGATGTCCTTGCCGACCACCTTGAGCGCGTTGGTGATGCCCGCGCCCACGACGATGGCCGTGCCGTGCTGGTCGTCGTGGAAGACGGGAATCTTCATGCGCTTGCGCAACTCGCGCTCGACGAAGAAGCACTCCGGTGCCTTGATGTCTTCCAGGTTGATGCCGCCGAAGGTCGGCTCCAGCGAGGCGATGATATCGACCAGCTTTTGCGGGTCTTTTTCGTTGATCTCGATGTCAAACACATCGATACCGGCAAACTTCTTGAACAGGCCGGCCTTGCCTTCCATCACCGGCTTGGAGGCTTCCGGGCCGATGTCGCCCAGGCCAAGCACGGCGGTGCCGTTGGTCACCACACCGACGAGGTTGCCGCGGGCGGTGTAGCGGAACGAGTTCGCGACGTCTTCGACGATCTCTTCGCAGGCTGCGGCCACGCCGGGGGAGTACGCCAGGGCCAGATCGCGCTGGTTCGACAGCGGCTTGGTCGGCGTGACGGAAATCTTGCCCGGGGTCGGAAACTCGTGATACTCCAGCGCGGCTTTACGCAGGGCGGCGCGTTGCTGCGCCTTGAGTTCTTCGTCCGTGCGGGCGGGCTGTTGAGGCTGGGTATCCACCGTGGTCATGGGGTGTCTCTCGTCATGGGTGGCCAGCGCGCGCGCCGGCCGTCGCATCTAGCGGGCCACCGGGAAACCACATGAGGGTCACGGTATTACGGTCCGCCTCCTTGGGCCCGTCATTTTATATAGTGAAAAGCGATCTCACAACGGGATTTTGGGTGGGAGTGCTGTGCGTAACCGCTACAATATTCCACTGCCCTACCACGGCACCATCGGGCTTGCCCTCTCTTTACCATTGCCGCTGCCGTGTCTAAGCCCGCCGCTTCCGCCAACTCCGCTGATCACGCTGCTGAACTGTCCGAATTCGGACTGATCCGCCGTTATTTCACGCGACCGGCCCGACAAGCAATTTTGGGGGTCGGCGATGACTGCGCCCTGCTTGGCGCCCGCCCCGGCCATGAGTTGGCGATTTCCACCGACATGCTGGTCGCAGGTCGTCACTTCTTTGCCGATGCGGAGCCAAAAGCACTCGGACACAAAGCGCTGGCTGTCAACCTGTCCGATCTGGCCGCCATGGGCGCCGAGCCGCGTGCGTTCACGCTGGCCGTGGCGTTGCCGGAAGCCAATGCAGCCTGGCTCAAGCCGTTTTCTGAAGGCCTGCTGGCGCTGGCCGATGCCTTTCACTGCGAGCTGATCGGCGGCGACACCACGCGCGGGCCACTCACGCTCAGTTTGACCGTTTTCGGCGATGTACCTGCCGCTGCGGCGTTACGCCGCGATGCTGCCCGCGCTGGCGACGACCTGTGGGTCTCGGGCACCGTTGGCGATGCACGACTCGCGCTGGGGGCGTTGCGTGCCGAATGGCCACTCACGCCCGAGGCACTCGCCCAGGTGCAGCCGCGCATGGACATGCCGACACCGCGCGTCGCGCTCGGGTTGGCGCTGCGCGGCGTTGCGCGTGCGGCGCTCGACGTGTCCGATGGTTTGCTCGGCGATCTGGGCCATATCCTGACGCAATCGCGCGTTGGCGCCACGATCGACGTCGATCGCGTGCCGCGCTCCGCCACCCTCGCAGCGCAACCGGCCGCACGCCAACTGCAATGCACGCTGGCCGGCGGCGACGACTATGAACTCTGCTTTACCGCGCCCGCCGAGGCGCGCGACGCCGTGCTCGCAGCTGGCCAACGCGCGGGGGTTGCCGTTACACGCATCGGCCGCATCGATGCCGAATCCGGCCTACGACTTGTTGATGCACAGGGTGCGCCAGTCACCTTTACGCACGGCAGCTTCGATCATTTCTCATCCGCATCATGATGTCTTCTGCCCCCTTTCCGCCCTCCAACCCGCCGGGCCAACCTGAGACCGTGACGCTCGAAGCCGGGCAAACCGCTCAAGTCCGCCGCCCGACCGCACGCTTCATGCTCGGCCATCCGGCGCGCATCCTGGCGCTGGGCTTCGGCTCGGGCCTGTCACCCATCCTGCCGGGCACGATGGGGACGCTGTACGCGTGGCTGATCTACGTTGTCCTGGCGCGCTGGATTGCCGGACCGACCTGGCTGCTGATTGCCGCCGTCGGGTTCGTGATCGGCATCTGGGCATGTGCCCGCACGGCGCGTGACCTGGGCGTGGCTGACCACGGTGCGATGGTGTGGGATGAGATGGTCGCTTTCTGGCTGGTGCTGGCGTTCGTGACGCCGACTACGCTGGGCGGGCAGTTCGCGGCGTTCCTCCTGTTCCGTTTCTTTGACATGGTCAAGCCGGCGCCCATCCGCTACTACGACCGCACGCTCAAAGGCTTTGGCGTGCGCGGCGGCTACGGCGTGATGGTCGACGACATCCTGGCCGCGTTCTATACGCTGTTGGTGTTTGCGCTGTGGCGCTCGTTCTGAACCTGAAGTCTTGAAGCCCCGAAGGTATTGCAATGGCTGAATCCCGCGCCCTGGCCCAACTGGCCGAACTGGTCGGCGACACGCTGCACAAGCGCAGCCTGATGATGGCGACCGCCGAATCCTGCACGGGTGGGCTGGTGTCCGCCGCCATGACCGATGTGTCGGGTTCGTCCGCGTGGTTCGAGCGCGGCTTCGTCACGTACTCCAACGAGGCGAAATCGCAGATGCTGGGAGTGCCGGCCGCGCTGATCCGCGAACATGGCGCGGTGAGCGAGCCGGTGGCGCACGCGATGGCGGAAGGTGCGGTGCTCAACAGCCGCGCGCAGGTGGCCGTAGCGATTACCGGTGTGGCCGGCCCGACCGGCGGCACGCCCGACAAGCCCGTCGGCATGGTGTGCTTTGGCTGGAGCAACCGCTTGGAGACGCGTGTGGAAACACGCCACTTCAAGGGCGACCGCAAGCAGGTCCGCCTGCAGGCCGCCGAGCACGCGCTGCGGGGCCTGCTCGACTTTCTGGACTCCGCAGAGTCCTAAGCCCTGGACCTAGGGCCTGTCATCCAATCAAACGTGCGCGCGCAAGGGGAAATTGGGGCACAGGGCTAGGCGCGGGCGGTGCCGCTTAGCCGGCTAAGCAAGCCGGCCGCAACGACGCCGTGTGGCCCAATTTCCCCTTGCCCTTCGGGTTGACCCGAGCCGGGGCCATCTACTTTGTCGGGCGCCTTGCAAAGGGAATAGCCCTTTGCGGCGACACCCTTCGCGTAGCTGGCCCCGGCTCGGATCAACGCGCGTACGTTTGATTGGATGACAGGCCCTACACCCGGGCTTCGCTCGGGTGATCCGGCCGGAGGCGCTCTTCGTGCTCGTGCTCCGGCTGGTGCTCATGGTCATGTTCACGACGGCGGTCACGATCGTGTTCGCGCCCGTCGTCACGTTCCTTCTCAAACTTACGGTCCGGATCCTTGCCCTCTTCTTCGCGGCGCAGGCCGGTGACGGGGTGCTGGGAATGCGTGGTCATGGTGTCCTCACCTAAACCGGGCAACCGGACCGCCACCGTGTCGTGAGGCAAGGTCAGTTGCGGTACTGGTTGATCTGGTCGCGCGTTGCCTCTGCAACCTTGCGGGCAGCATCGGCGAAATCGCTGTCGCTGCTGGCGTACAAAATGGCGCGCGACGAGTTGATCATCATGCCGGTGCCATCGGCAGTGCGACCCGCGCGCACGGTGGCCTCAATGTCACCGCCCTGGGCGCCAATGCCCGGAATCAGCAGCGGCATGTCACCGACGATCTCGCGCACCTTGGCAATCTCCTGCGGGAAGGTCGCGCCCACCACCAGGCCCATCTGGCCGCTGGTGTTCCAGACATTGCGCGCGCGCTCAGCCACGACCTGGTAGACGGGGCGGCTGCCGGTTTCCAGGAATTGCACGTCGCTGCCGCCCGCATTGGAGGTGCGGCACAACACGATCACGCCCTTGTCGGCGTGCGCCAAGTACGGCTGCATCGAATCGAAGCCCATGTAGGGGCTGACGGTGATGGCGTCGGCCTGGTAGCGCTCGAAGGCTTCCTTGGCGTAGTGCTCGGCGGTGGAGCCGATGTCGCCGCGCTTGGCGTCGAGGATGACCGGGATGCCCGGATACGCCTCGTGGATGTAGTTGATGAGCTGCTCGAGCTGGTCTTCGGCGCGCTGCGAGGCGAAATAGGCGATCTGCGGCTTGAATGCGCAAACCAGATCCGCCGTGGCATCGACAATGGCGCGACAGAACGAGAAGATCGCCCCGCCCGTGCCGGTAAGCGACGCCGGCAGGCGCGCCGGATCGGGGTCGAGCCCGACGCACAGCAGGGAGTTGTTACGCTGCCAGGCGGCAGCCAGTTGTTCGGTAAATCGCATGATGTCGGGAATGTGAGGGCGCGGCCGGACTGCCGCATGACTTCACCGCATTTTACCCGTCGGGCGATCCGGCGGCCCGATCTTCCGGACGTGGCATTGATCCGACGCGTGCGCGCCAAGCCACTGTTTGTGGCTGAACCTGCTGCATCTTTACGCTACACTCGGCGCGATTTTTCGCCCTGCCCGCTCAATACCCGCTTCAAGGACCACCCATGATCAACCTGTTCGTCGTGCAAAAAGGCCGTCTCGCGCAAGAACAGGTCGAAGAACGCAGCGAATTGCTGCAGCACAAACCGATCTGGATCGATGTAATCGACCCGGACGACGAAGAGCTCGCCTGGATCAAGGAAGCTTATGGTGTCGTCCTGCCTGAACTGGAGCAATTGGGGGACCTGGAAGCGTCCGCGCGTTACTTCGAGGGCGAAGACGGCCACATCCACATCCGCACCGACTTCCTGCTCGACGAAGAAACCACCTCGCGCAACGTGCGGGTGGCCTTCGTGCTGACCAAGGATGTGCTCTTCTCCATCCACGACGAAGATCTGCCCGCCTTCCGCCTCGTACGCATGCGTGCGCGGCTGCGCCCGGGTTCGGTACGCAATGCGAAGGACGTGCTGATGGACCTGTACGCCACCGACGCGGAATACTCGGCGGACTCCATCGAAGAAGTGTATGAACGCTTGGAAGACGCCAGCAAACGTGTGCTGGCCGACGAAGTGACAGATGCCGCCGCCGCCGATGTGCTGGAGATCATCGCCCGCGTGGAAGACTTGAACGGCCGCATCCGCCGCAACGTGATGGATACGCGCCGCGCGGTGTCGTTTCTGCTGCGCAGCCAATTGCTGTCGCCGGATCAGCAGGATGACGCGCGCCAGGTACTGCGTGACATCGACTCCATCGAAAACCACACAGCGTTCCTGTCGGACAAGGTCAACTTCCTGATGGACGTCACTCTCGGCTTCATCAACATCAACCAGAACAAGATCATCAAGCTGTTCTCGGTGGTATCGGTGGCACTGATGCCGCCCACGCTGATCGCCTCGATCTACGGCATGAACTTCAAGGTGATGCCGGAGTTGGACTGGGCCGAGGGCTACCCGTATGCGATCGTGATGATGATCGTGTCGGCGGCGATTCCGCTGGTGTACTTCCGGCGCAAGGGCTGGCTCAAGTAAGCCGGCCAGTCACACTCAATCCGGCAGCGTTGCCGAGCCCATCCGGTTGGCGATGATAGTGGCCTTGCGCGTGAAGTTCACGTGCACATTGGCACAGTAGCTCTTCTTATCGAAGCACTTGGGTGCGGGCAGCGCCGCCGCCAGACGCGCCGCCTGGCCCACCGTCAACTGCGATGCCGGGCGCTTGAAGTAGTGCTGTGCAGCGGCTTCTGCGCCGAACACGCCTTCGCCCCACTCCACCGAGTTCAGATAGATCTCCAGGATGCGCTCCTTGTCGAGCCAGAACTCGAGCATCCAGGTGATGGCCAGTTCTTCGCCCTTGCGCAGGTAGTGGCGCTCGCCCGAGAGGAACAGGTTCTTGGCCAACTGCTGCGTGATGGTCGAACCGCCGGCGACCACGTGACCGCGCCGCTTGTTCTTCTCCCACGCGTCGAGCATGGCGTCGACTTCCCAGCCGTTGTGCGAGACGAAGTCGGCATCTTCGCTGGCGATGACCGCGCGCTTGAGGTTGCGCGAGATCTGGTCGTAGTCGACCCAGCGGTGGTCGACCTTGCAGGTGAAGACATTGGCACCGCACAGGCGCATGCGCTCGGCACGCATGAAGGCGGTGGAAGACGGATTGAACGTCTGCCAGCTCGCAATGGCGGCAAAGAAGTACAGATTGAGTGCGACCACGCCTGCGACGAAGCAACCGATTACGTAGCCGAGCCAGCGCATCATCGTGCGTATCCTGGGCGGGCGCTCAACGACGCGCGCGGGCAGCCACAACGGCCTCGCCCTGCAGCGCTTCACGCATGCCGAGCAACACAGGCGCGGTGTCCGGGCGCACGCCGCGCCAGACGAAGAACGATTCCGCCGCCTGCTCGACCAGCATGCCCAGGCCGTCCCAGGTGCGGGCGTTGTAGCGCTTGGCAAACTGCATGAACAGCGTCGGCTGTGCGGCGTACATCATGTCGTAGGCCAGCGCGTTCGGGCCAAACACGGTGCCCGGAATCGGCGGCACCCCGCCCTGCAGGCTGCTGGCCGTGGCGTTGATGATGACGTCGAACACGTCATCGACAGCAAGCTCGTCATAGCCACCACCCACCAGTTCCGCATCGTGCAGCTTGGCCGAGATTTCAAAACGATCGACCAGCATGTTGGCGCGATCGGCCGTGCGGTTGGCGATGAACACGCGCGACGGCTTGTGCTCCAGCAGCGGCAGCAGCACGCCGCGTGCCGCACCGCCGGCACCCAGCAGCAGCACGCGCTCTCCTGCGAGGTCGTTGCCGATGTTGTGTGTGATATCGCGCATCAGGCCGACACCGTCGGTGTTGTCGCCGAAGACTTCGTCGCCGTCGAACTTGAGCGTGTTGACCGCCCCCGCCGATTCGGCCCGCAGCGACAACGACGTGCACATCGAATACGCATCGAGCTTGAATGGCACCGTCACGTTGAGCCCCTTGCCGCCTTCTCGCACGAAGGTCAGCACGGTTTCCTCAAACGCGATCAGCTCGGCGTAGATGCGGTCGTAGCGGACGAGCTCGCCGGTCTGCTGCGCAAACGCGGCGTGGATGGTGGGCGACTTGCTGTGCGAGATCGGGTTGCCGATCACGCCATAGCGGTCTGTGGGCGGCGCATTGACGGCTGCGAGGATGGCCTCTTGAAACGACGACGGCATAAGCAACGACCTCAGCGGGTCTGCAAGTGAGTTTCCAGGCCCGCGCGGGTGAACTTGAAGGTGGCGACCACATCCTGGATGTCGACGCGCTTGCGCATCTCCGCCGGGAAGCCGCCAAACGGCGCGGACGACCGCACGATGGCCACCGCCTGGCGGTCCAGCGCCGGGTTGCCCGAGCTCTTGGCGATCTCGATGCCTTCGATCTTGTAGCCGTCCTGGTTGTAGCCGAGCTGGCCTTCCCGGTTGATGCTGATCACGAGGATCAGTTCACCATACAGCGGGCGACCGTTCTGGCTCGGGAAGTTGGCCGTGCCGCGCACTTCGATCTTGCGGCGCACGGCATCGTAGTAGCGGGCGTAATCGACCTGGCGCGCGCTGGCGGCGGTCAGCACGTTGCGTCGCGGGCGCTTGGCGTAGTTCTCGAGGTTGCGGTCGATCTCGGCCTGCAGGCGCGCGATTTCGTCCTGCGTGGTGCGGTCGTCCGTGCCGTTGGTGGGCGACGGCACCGGGCGCTCACCCGGTTTGACCTGGCGATCGTTCACCATCGGCGCGCGGTCTTTCGACTGCGTCAGCAGGCGGCGCTGTTCCTGCTCCAGGAATTCGACACGGCGTTGCGTGAGCTTGATGGCATCGCCGGTCTGCTCGTTGGTGTCGGCAGGCAGCGGCGTGGTGGCGCGCTGCTGATCGAACTCACCACCGCCGTTCAGATTGACCTGCGCCACCGCCGTTGCCTTGGCCGGCGCGGTAGACGACTTGGCGTTGACCAGCACCACGTCCAGCCCCGGATCATCGCGCTTGATGTCGAAGGCCTCGGGCGCCACCACGCGCACGAACAGCAGCAGAACGTGCACGGCGAGCGACACCACCAATGCCTTGGTGAGCGTGCTGCTGCCGGACCAGTCTGGACGGTTTGCGAGGGCGGCCATGAGGGGCGATTCCTAGGGTAACGCGCGAGAGGAAAATCAGACTGCGATTGTAGTTAGGCAGCGGCAGGCGTTCCACCGCTCTCACCGTCCTGCGGCGGCGACGCCACAGCAGGATCAGCTTCCGCGCGGGCCTCTTCCTCATCAGCGGCCGGTTGTGGTTCAGCCGGCGCATCCACCTCGGCAGCCGCGGCTTCCGCTTCGGCCAGTTCTTCTTCGATGGCCGCGGCTTCGGCCTCTGCACCGGCAGCCGGGGCAAGCACTTCCACCACGCGGCACGACACTTCCAGGCTGATCTCGTCGGTGTCGAGAATGTCGAGCACGACGTGCGTGCCACGCGCCGTTTGTGCCAGCTCCGGCACCTTGGTCACCAACGGAATGTCGGCAAAGCGCACGGCGCCTTCCTTGAGCACCACGGCCTGCATGCGTGTGCGCTGCTCCTGCTTGAGCCAGCGCAGGCACCAGTAGCGTTCCATGGTCGACTGATGGTCGGCATAGGCGGCGTAGGTGCCTTCAAAGTCGGCCACGGCGGCCAGCAGGTCGGCGTCCTTCGGCTTGAATGGGGCGATCAGCTTGGCGGTCACACCGTGCTGCGCCACCGCCGCGATCTGCCATTGGTTGACCAGATCGACATAGCGGCGCAGCGGCGAGGTGCTCCACGCGTACTGCGCCACGCCCAGGCCTTCGTGCGGCGCCGGATACGTCTGCATGCGCGTGCGGTGCATGCCCCACGCCTTCTGCGTGCGGTAGATGCCCGGCACGCCGGCGTCGGCCAGCATGCGGCCCCAAGTGCTGTTGGCCAGGATCATCATCTCGGCGACGATCTTGTCCAGCGGCGAGCCGCGCTTGCGCTGTTCAATGCGCACGCGCTCGCCACCGCCTTCGGCCTCGGGAATCGGGTCGATATAGAACGAGTAGTCGCCCTTCTGCGCGCCCTCGGGCTTGAGGCCGCTGGCGATACGCGCCTGCTGACGGCCGTCGTACAGCGCGCAGGCAAACGGCCAGAGCACGGCCAGCTCGGCCTTGAACGGATAGTCGCCCGAGCCATCGGCCAGCGCCTCAGCGGTGATCACATCGTCGAGCAGGTTGTGGCGGAGGTTAGCCGCCACGGTCACGGATTCGCAGCGGGTCTCGCTGGCGGTGACCGTCCATGTGGCGCGGTCGACCGTTGCATAGAGCGACAGCGCCGGGCACGCGCGCCCTTCCTGCAGCGTGTAACGATCGACCACCGACTCCGGCAGCATCGTGATCTTGTCGCCCGGGAAGTACACGGTCGACAGACGCTGGCGCGCAATCGCATCCAAGGCATCGCCGCGCTGGATACCAAAACCCGGCGCCGCGATGTGGATGCCGATGCGCACGGTGGCATCGTCAATGGGGGTGACGGAGATGGCGTCGTCGATTTCCGTGGTGGTCACGTCATCGATCGAGAAAGCGCGCACGTCGGCGGCCGGCAATTCAAGCGCGGGCTCCGGCACGGTCACATCCGGGAAACCAGTGCCCTTCGGGAAGCACTCCGACAGGAAGCGTGCCTCGTGCAGCGCACGTGCGTTGGCGATACCGCCCACAGCAACCATGAGCCGCATCGGCGAAAGTCCCAGCGCCGTGCACGCCGCGTCGAGCGCCTTGAACTCGAGACTGTTCTTATCAGGCTTGAACAGCAGTTGCAGCGTCTTGCCACGGAACGATTCGGGCAGACGCATCGCCTTCAGTTCGGCTTCGTACTCGGCCTGCAGGGCGGCCTGCTGCTTCTTGCGCTCCACAGCGGCAAGCGCCGCCTTGAGCTGGTCTTCGGGCGCGCGCTGGTAGCGGCCACGGCCCTTGCGGCGGAAGTAGATGGGCGAACCGTGCAGTGCAATTGCCAGCGCAGCCTGTTGCGTGGCATCTGCGCCCGCGCCGAAGTACTCGCCGGCCAGGTCGGTAAAGCCAAACTCGTCAGCTGGTGCGCATTCCCAGAGGAAATCCAGATCGATGTCCGTCGACAGTGCGTGCGCGGCCTTCGACAGTTCACCGGCCGATGGCTGGGCAAACTGCAGCAACACATCGCGCGACTTGACCTTGGTGCGCTTGGCGCTCGGCAACTCGACCTGATAGGCCTCGCCTTGTTGGGACAAAACGGTGCCTGCGCGGATCTCGCCGCCTTCTTCAAACAGCAACTGCATGGATATGTCTGGATTGCCGCACTCGCATAAGCGAGCGCCGCTTTGAATGAGATGGACTGACCGTGCACCCGGATGTCAGAAACCCGGTGCGCGGCGACAAAAAGTTGGGGGCGATGATACCGCACTGGGACGGCGTCCGAACCGCCGAAAATACGCCAACTTCGCGCCTACCTTGGCGGCTTGAACCCGGCCAGTGCCGGCAAGAACACCTCTGTCACCAGCATCGCGCTCGCCCCGCGCCGGAACACGGAACGCCGCGCCGGCAAACGCTCGACGCCAGTGATGGGTGAATCACTCAACGCATGGTGCGCGCGGCGCACCAGCGGGTGATGCGTGTCGAGCAACGCAAACTCAAAATCGCCCCGGGCGACACGGGGGTCCGCAAACAGCGAATGCCCGAGCGGCTGCGTGCCCAGTGCCTTCAGGAATGGCCAGTCCAACGCCACGCTGCGCGGATGCACGATGGTGTGCGCGTAGACAACGGGGATGTCGTCGCAGATCAGCAAAACCTCGCGCGCCAGCGTCTCGGCGGGGCCCGCCATGCCGAGGCAGCGCCATTCGTCCCGTAACGGCATCGCCCGTTTCTGGCCAAGGAGTTGCACCCGAAACGTGGACGATGCCGCACGCAGGCGCGCCGTCAGTGAATTTGCGCCCACAGCCCAGAGCGCCCAATGGCGGTCATACACCACAGCCGGCGGCAACGCGCTGCGCCAGAGGCTGCGCGGGTACGACGGAGACTCGGTCATGCGGACGCGTTGCCGTCAAACGGATGCGCAACCAACAAGTCGGCAGGAACGCCGCAGAAGACGAACACTTCGTCCATGTATTGCGCGAAATCGCTGATGCCGTGGTCGCTGCCGTCGATCACGCGGGTGGCGGCGCCCGGGAAGTGGGCGAGCATCTCGCGGTAGTCGAGCACCTCATCGCCGGTCGACGCCAGAAGGTAGTACCGCTCGGGCTGCGTAATGGCAGGCACGGCCAGCGCACGCAACTCATCCAGATGATGCAGCTCGACGCGGATCGTGCCGCCGCCATGCCAGAGCGGCTGTTCACCCACGTACTTGGCCAGATCCCGCTCCGGACGTGTGGCCGGATTCAGCATCGCGGCACGCAAGCCGTGGCGCTCGGCCAGCCAGGTGGCGTAATAGCCGCCCAGCGATGAGCCGATCAGCACCGGTTTGGCACCGTCGCGCGTACTCAAGTCAGCGATCAACGCCTCAACTTCAGCCATCGCCTCGCGCGGCGAGACGGGCAGCATCGGGCAGACATACTGATCCGCCAGTCCGACCGAAGCCATCCGCTTGCCCAGCAGTTGCGCCTTGAATGAGCGTGGCGACGAGCGGAATCCGTGCAGATAGACGATGGAAGCCGGCATATCTAGATCAGTTGGCGGCACCGACACGCTCAGCCAGCGCGTCCAACAGCTTCTGGTGCACGCCGCCGAAGCCGCCGTTGCTCATCACCAATACGTGGTCACCCGGGCGGGCAGCAGCGATCACGGCCTCCACCAGCGCGGTCAGGTCGGAGAACGCCGTCGCGCGCTCGCCCAGCGGCGCCAGCGCGCCGGCCAAATCCCAACCGATGGCATCTTTGCCGCTGGCGGCACCGTAAGCGAACACCTGGTCGGCGCCGGTCAGGCTCTCGGGAAGCGCCTGCTTCATCACACCCAGCTTCATGGTGTTCGAGCGCGGCTCCAGCACCGCCAGGATGCGCGCGCTACCGACGCGACGGCGCAGGCCGTCGATGGTCGTGCGGATAGCGGTCGGGTGATGGGCGAAATCGTCGTAGACGGTCACGCCGTCAACGGTGCCGCGCACTTCCATGCGGCGTTTCACATTTTCGAAACGAGCCAGGCTTTCAATCGCTTGAGGCGTCGGCACACCCACGTGGCGCGCGGCGGCAATGGCGGCCAGCGCGTTCATGCGATTGTGGTCGCCCTGTAGGGCCCAGTGCACTCGGCCCTGTAGCTGGCCGTTGAAGCGCACGTCGAAGCTGTCGTCGGCATTTTCGTCATCGCCCAGATTGGCAATTTCCCAGCCATCACCCTCTTCTGCGCCGAAATACTCGACCTCTGACCAGCATCCACGCGCAAGCACGCGCTTCATGCTGTCTTCGCGGCCGTTGACAAGCAAACGCCCCTGGCCAGGCACAGTGCGAACGAGGTGATGGAATTGCGTTTCGATCGCGGCGAGATCCGGGAAGATGTCAGCGTGATCGAACTCCAGGTTGTTCAGAATGGCCGTGCGGGGGCGATAGTGGACAAACTTGCTGCGCTTGTCGAAGAAGGCCGTGTCGTACTCATCGGCCTCAATGACGAAGAAGTCGGATTCGGTCAGCCGCGCCGACAACCCGAAGTTGCGCGGCACACCGCCCACCAGGAAACCCGGGTTGTAGCCCGCGTCCTGCAGGATCCAGGCGAGCATCGAGGTGGTGGTCGTCTTGCCATGCGTGCCGGCCACGGCGAGCACCCACTTCTGGCGCAGCACGTTATCGCCCAGCCATTGCGGGCCGGAAACGTACGGCAGGTTGCGATCCAGGATGGCTTCCATCAGCGGGTTGCCGCGAGAGATCACGTTGCCGATCACGTACAGATCCGCGCCGATCGACAGTTGTTCGGGGTCAAAACCCTCGATCAGCTCGATGCCCTGGGCTTCGAGCTGGGTGCTCATCGGCGGGTAGACGTTGGCGTCGCAGCCGGTAACACGGTGACCGGCCTGGCGGGCGATCAGGGCAATGCCGCCCATGAAGGTGCCGCAGATTCCAAGGATGTGGATATGCATGGGAGCCATCTCAACTACGTTGCGCGGCATTGTACCGGGCATGCCCACGGGCAGACGCGCGCGGTTCAGTAAAATAGAAATCATGTCATCCAAACGCCCCCTCCTCGATCCGACCCGCGTTCGGGAAGAAATTGCCGCCGTCGCCGCCCGCATGATCGCGGAGGACGGTGCCGATTACGCCACGGCCAAGCGCAAGGCCGCCCGCCAGGTGCTCGGCTCAGAATCACGCGCCGCTGGCGAATGGCTGCCCGACAACGAACAGGTCGAAACCGAAGTCCGCGAATACCAGGCGCTGTTCCAGGCCGATTCCCAGCCGCGCGTGCTGGCGCTGCTGCGCCGCATCGCGCTGGTGCTGATGGAGGGGCTGCAGGTGCACAATCCGTACCTGGCCGGCGCAGTCTTCAACGGCACCGCCAGCGAGCACTCCGACATCCACCTGCAGGTCTTCTGCGATAGTCCGAAGGACGTGGCGATCTTCCTGCTCAATGCAGGCGTGGACTTCGACACAACAGAGAGCGCTCACTTCGCGGGCCGCGACGAGGTGGAAACACTCAGCTTCCTGTGGCGTGGCCAGTGGCCCGCGAGCCGCGAAGCCCGCGAACTCGCTCAGGAACTGCGCACCGAAACCGGTACGCCAGTCGGTGTGCACATTGCCCTCTATGACATGAACGATGTGCGCGGCGCCCGACGCCCAGACGCCGGCGGCAAAGCTGCGCGCGGAGATGCCGCAGCCGTGCGCGCCCTCCTCTCGAAGGGGTAGTCCACCAAGAGGAGTACAATCCGGCACGCTTCGCCTCTGTCTATATAGAGAGACCGCCCGAACCATGTCCCGCCGTACCGCCCTGATTGCCTTGTTGATTGCCGGCGCGATCGCCGCAGCCCTGGGCATCTACACCGGACACAAGGCCACCGAACCAAAGGCGCCGGCCAATGATGTCGTCGTCGCCTTCTACAGCAGCAAGCTGCCGGACGCCAACGGCACGCCGATCGACCTGTCGGCACTCCGCGGGCAGCAGGTGGTGATCAACTTCTGGGCGCCGTGGTGCGGCCCCTGTGTGGAAGAGATGCCGGAGTTGTCCGCACTCGCCCAGGAGCAGAAGGCCAAGGTGAAGTTTGTCGGCATCGGTATCGATACGGCGACCAATATCCAAACCTTCCTGGGTAAAGTGCCTGTCACTTATCCGATTGCGGTGGCCGGTTTCAGCGGCACGGAGCTGGGCCGGCAGTTTGGCAACGAGATGGGCGGCCTGCCGTTTACTGTGATCCTTAACGCACAAGGTGAAATTACATTCCGAAAGATGGGCCGCGTGCACGCGGACGAACTGCGTCAGGCACTGCAGCGCACGTGAATATGCAAAATCGTCATATGGCGGTCATGTGCGCGTAACTACCCTTCTTTCTACACAAAATTGACTGCGCCGTTGGCAAGATCGGTGAAAACACCAGTTTCTCGAACCCTTTTCAGCAAAAACTAGACAAAGCATTCTAAGTTGCTGTAAATTGCGCCCAACTTCGTTCAACCAGTCAAATCGTGGCTGACAAACCGATCGTCAAAGCGCTTCGCAACGTGCTCGTGCTGCACGGTCCGAACCTCAATTTATTGGGGACGCGCGAACCGGAAGTCTATGGCGCAACCACGCTGGCCGACATCAACGCTGCCCTGACCGAACGTGCCAAGGCGCGCGGCGTGACGCTGGCGCACTTCCAGTCAAACCACGAAGGTGCACTGGTCGACCGCATCCACGCAGCCAAGAGCGAAGGCGTTGAATTCATCATCATCAACCCGGCGGCCTACACGCATACCAGCGTGGCCCTGCGCGATGCGCTGGCCGGGGTGGTGATTCCGTACATTGAAGTCCACCTGTCCAACGTGCACCGCCGCGAGCCGTTCCGCCACCATTCGTATCTGGCGGACCAAGCAGTGGGCGTGATCTGTGGGCTGGGCTGGCGCGGCTACGTCGCCGCGCTCGACTACTGCATCGACCAATACAGCGATCAACACGGCGGCTGATCAGCCGTCTTCTTCCCCTTCATCTCAATCACTTAACCAACGCAACGACGCCAGCGCCTGGAGCACGTACGCTGAAGAGCCATTCGCGTGCGCCCCTTCTTTGCCCCAGATCGCCGACGCTGCAGGAGAACGCTCATGGATTTGCGCAAGCTGAAAACGCTGATCGACCTGGTGGCCGAATCGGGCATTTCGGAACTCGAAGTGACCGAAGGCGAAGGTAAGGTCCGCATCGTCAAGTCGGCACCGCAGCAAGTGATGGCCCCGATGCAATATGCACCGATGCCGATGCAAGCCGCGCCCGCTGTGGGCGTGCCTGCCGCCGCCGCTCCGGCTGCGGTCAGCGCTGAAGCCGCTGCTCCGGCCCTGCCGGCCGGCCATATCGTGACGTCGCCGATGGTCGGCACGTTCTACCGCTCGCCGTCGCCGGGCGCCGCCGAGTTCGTCAAGGTGGGCGACACCGTCAAGGAAGGCCAGACCATCTGCATCATCGAAGCCATGAAGCTGCTGAACGAGATCGAAGCGGACAAGGCTGGCGTGATCAAGGAAATCCTGATCGACAACGGCCAGGCTGTGGAATACGGCCAACCGCTGTTCGTGATCGGCTGATCTTCCGGCATCCGACCCTCATCGTGCGACGCCCAGCGCGTCGCATCCGAGCGCGAGTTGACGCAACCGAGTGCACAGGTCCGTTGAAAACGGCCCCAACACAGCGCCCTCGCCTCCCCTTTTTGTAGCGAGAACACGATGTTCGACAAGATCCTGATTGCGAACCGCGGCGAGATCGCGCTTCGCATCCAGCGCGCCTGCCGCGAACTCGGCATCAAGACCGTAGTGGTCTATTCCGAGGCGGATAAGGAAGCCAAATACGTCAAGCTGGCCGACGAAGCCGTGTGTATCGGCCCGGCACCGTCGCCGCTGTCGTACCTGAATATGCCTGCGATCATCTCGGCCGCCGAAGTGACCGACGCCCAGGCGATCCACCCCGGCTACGGCTTCCTCTCGGAAAACGCCGACTTTGCCGAGCGCGTGGAGCAATCCGGCTTCACCTTCATCGGCCCGACGCCCGAATCGATTCGCCTGATGGGCGACAAGGTCTCGGCCAAGCAGGCCATGATTAAGTCCGGCGTGCCGTGCGTGCCGGGCTCGGAAGGCGCCCTGCCCGAAGACCCGAAGGAAATCCTGGCAACGGCCAAGAAGGTCGGCTATCCGGTGATCATCAAGGCCGCTGGTGGCGGCGGTGGCCGCGGCATGCGCGTGGTGCACACCGAGGCTGCGCTGATCAACGCCGTCAACATGACGCGCGAAGAAGCCGGCCGCGCCTTCGGCAACCCGGAAGTCTATATGGAGAAGTTCCTGGAGCATCCGCGCCACGTGGAGATCCAGATCCTGGCCGACCAGCACCGCAATGCCGTCTGGCTGGGCGAGCGCGATTGCTCCATGCAGCGCCGCCACCAGAAGGTGATCGAGGAAGCGCCCGCACCGCACATCGCGCGCCGCTTGATCGAGCGCATTGGTGACCGCTGCGCCGAGGCCTGCAAGAAGATCGGCTACCGTGGCGCCGGCACGTTCGAGTTCCTGTACGAAAACGGCGAGTTCTATTTCATTGAAATGAACACGCGCGTGCAGGTTGAGCACCCGGTCACGGAAATGATCACCGGCGTCGATATCGTGCAGGAGCAGATCCGCGTGGCGGCCGGCGAAAAGCTGCGCTTCCGCCAGAAGGACATCACGCTCAAGGGCCACGCCATCGAGTGCCGCATCAACGCGGAAGATCCGTTCAAGTTCACGCCGTCGCCGGGCCGCATCACGTCGTGGCACGTGCCGGGCGGTCCTGGTGTTCGCGTGGATTCGCACGCCTACAACGGCTACTTCGTGCCGCCCAACTACGACTCGATGATCGGCAAGGTCATCACGTACGGCGCCACGCGTGAGCAGGCGATCGCCCGCATGCGCATCGCCCTGTCGGAAATGGTGGTGGAAGGCATCTCGACCAACGTGCCGCTGCACCGCGACCTGATGCTCGACGCCAACTTCGTCGAAGGCGGCACCGACATCCACTACCTGGAGCACCGTCTGGCGCAACAGGAAGTGGCCAAGGGTGGCGGCAAGTGACGTACCGCGAATGCGTACTTGAGGTGTCTCGCGACGACGCGGAAGCGTTGTCCGAGGCGCTGTTCGACCTGGGCGCCCTGTCAGTCTCGGTGGAAGACGCCGATGCCGACACGCCGGAAGAACAGCCGCTCTTCGGCGAGCCCGGCCACGAGCCGACCCGCTTGGCGTGGAACCGTTCGCGCGTGGTCGCGCTGCTGGCTGAAGATGCCGATCCTGCTCTGCTGGTGGCGGCTGCGGCCAACGAGATCAAGCTCTCGCCCATCCCCGCATACACCGTGCGCGAAGTCGAAGAGCAGGACTGGGTGCGCGTCACGCAATCGCAGTTCGAGCCGATCCACATCGGCGAGCATATCTGGGTCGTGCCCTCGTGGCACGATGCGCCTGAACCCGACGCCGTGGTGCTGGAGCTGGACCCCGGCCTCGCCTTCGGCACCGGCAGCCACCCGACCACGCGCCTGTGCATGGAATGGCTGGAGCAGCACGTGCAGCCCGGCGAGCGCACGCTCGACTACGGCTGCGGCTCGGGCATCCTGGCCATCGTCGCCAAGAAGCTCGGTGCCGGTGAGACCGTCGGCGTCGATATCGACCCGAACGCCGTGGAAGCGTCGCGCTACAACGCCGAGCGCAACCATGTCGAAGCCACGTTCGCCCTGCCCGATGATGCGCCGGAAGGTACGTTCGATCTGGTCGTCGCCAACATCCTGTCGAATCCGCTCAAGCTGATGGCGGCCATGCTGTGTGCGCGCGTGCGCCCGGGCGGCCGGCTGATCCTGTCAGGCGTGCTGGAGCGCCAGGCAGAGGAAGTTGCCGCGGCGTATGCGTCCGCCATTCCACTCACGGTGTGGCGCGCACGTGACGGCTGGGTCTGCCTGCACGGTGTGAAACCCGCGTAATTTCACGGCATTGTTCGCAACATTAGGCGCCGGCGTCACCTGCAAAGGTCGACGCTGGCGTCACTGTCTGCAATACTCGCGCGGTCGGCTTTCTTCTCCTTGTTCTGCATGGCATCCGCGCCACAAGCTGCGCCACGTTTGGCCGCCCGCTGTCCCAATTGCCAAACCGCATTCCGCGTCGTCGCCGATCAGCTTCGGCTGCGCGGCGGACTCGTCCGTTGCGGGCGCTGCAATCACGTCTTTGACGGGCGCGCACACCTGATCGAGCTGGGCGCTACGCCCACGCCGCCGACAGCAACACCGGCTGACCCAGCACCGCAGCAAGTGGATCCGCGTGTACCGGCCGTTGGAACCGCGCCCGCACCCGTACCCGCAGAACCCTCCACTCCGCCGACTGAAGCACCCGCCGAAGCTTCTCCGGCAACGCCCACGGCCGAAGACGACCACGGCTTCGGCATGACGCTGATCTGGGAGGAAGACGTTGCCGAAGTGCATCTGGGCGTAGTCGAGGGTGCGACGCCCATTCCGGACGCGCATTCCACCGCGCCCGATACGCGCCCGCTGGCGGATGAAGCACGGACCGAAGCCAAAGCCGAAGTTGAAGCCGCAGACGAACCTGCACCAGCAGCCATTGAACCTGCCGCCGACGTACCCACCGCTGCGCCCGCAGCACCGGCGGATCCGTTCCACGGCCTACCGCCGATCCGTGAGTTCGAGGACGACGAAGATGCGTTCGCGGCCGCCCTGCCCAAACAACCGTCGGCAGATTTACCGCTCGCGCCAGCCGTCACCGCCATACCCGCCCCTGCGGTAGCGAAGCCGGAAGCGCTCGCACCGGCACCCGCCGCCGCAGAGAAACAGGACAAGCACGATTCGGTCTGGATGCGTCACGAGACCGATCCGCACACGATATTTGCGCCGGTGCCGCGCCGGAACCATCACGCGCGCCGCGCGCATGATGAACACGACGGCCCGACGCCGCAGCGTACGCTGACCGGCGCACCACGCCCGCGCAAGACACGCGGGCCGAACCACGGTGTCTCGGCCGCCACACTCGATTTCTTGCGCGCCGCGCAGGCACGCGAGCAGGTGCGCAAGTCGACGGGGCGCCGTGCGATGGCGCGCATTGCGATCGGCTTTCTGATCGTATTGGCTGTGGCACAGGCGCTCTTTCTGGGCCGTTCGGAAATCGCACGCCGCGCACCGTCCACACGCCCGCTATGGGAAGCGCTGTGCCAACCGCTGCATTGCAAGATCACCCCGCCGCGCGACCTCGACGCGCTGCAGATCGAATCGTCGCAGTTGCAGCGCCAGGAAGGTGATGCATCCGACCAGTACGTGCTGACCGCCACGCTTCGCAACCGTGCCGGCAACCCGGTCGCCTTGCCAGCCATCGAGCTGGTGACGACCGATCTACAGGACCAACTGCTCTCACGCCGGGCGCTGTTGCCCAACGACTACCTGAACCCGACCGACAGTGCATACGGCACGTCAGGTCTGCCCGCCCGCGCCGAGCTGCCGATTCGGGTACGATTCCAGTCCCAGCGCCCGACGGCCAACTACCGGGTCCTGATTTTTTACCCCTGATTTTTCACCCCTGGCCTAGAGCCGCTAACAAAACCCACCTGGCTAGGCGTGCCGACGCAGACAGTACTGATGAAGTACGGCAAGGAGGCGCAACAACGCC
>NZ_ASZV01000036.1:0-10607 GCF_000442475.1 Ralstonia sp. AU12-08
TGCCGACGCAGACAGTACTGATGAAGTACGGCAAGGAGGCGCAACAACGCCAGGTGGGTTTTGTTAGCGGCTCTTACCCCAACACGCATCAAAGGAAGGAGTAACACCATGGCAAACGTGACCCTTGGCGGCAACCCGATCGAAGTCAGCGGCCAGTTCCCGGCGGCTGGCGCGAAGGCTCCGGCATTCACGCTGGTTGGCAAGGACCTGAAGGACGTGTCGCTGGCTGACTTTGCCGGCAAGCGCAAGGTCCTGAACATCGTGCCGAGCCTGGACACCCCGGTGTGCGCCACCTCCACGCGCAAGTTCAACGAAGCCGCTGCCAAGCTGGACAACACGGTGGTGTTCTCGATCTCGGCTGACCTGCCGTTCGCAGCCGGCCGCTTCTGCGCGACTGAAGGCATCGAGAACGTCGTGCCACTGTCGACCTTCCGTGACAAGGGCTTCAAGCAAGCCTACGGCGTCGACATCACGAGCGGCCCGCTGGCCGGCGTGACCGCCCGCGCCGTGGTGGTGCTGGATGGCAACGACAACGTGCTGTATTCCCAGCTCGTGCCGGAAATCAAGGAAGAGCCGAACTACGACGCAGCCCTGGCCGCGCTGAAGTAAGCTCACGGTATTGCTGAGAGGCCGGCCTCCGGTCTCTCACTCATCACACGGCCGTCCACTGGGACGGCCGCGTTCACATTTGGAGCCTTCCAATATGGCCAGCGTGATCTGCGGCTCGATTGCCTACGACACCATCATGACGTTCGACGGACATTTCCGCGAACACATCCTGCCGGACAAGATTCACATCCTGAACGTCTCCTTTCTGGTGCCGACCATGCGCCGCGAGTTCGGTGGCTGCGCAGGCAACATCGCCTATACGCTCAAGCTGCTTGGCGGCGAGCCCATCATCATGGGCACGGTCGGCCAAGATGCAGGCCCGTACCTGGACTACCTGAAGAAGCTCGGCATCTCGACCACGCACGTCAAGGAGATTCCGGACACGTTCACGGCGCAGGCCATGATCACGACCGACCGCGACAACAACCAGATCACCGCGTTCCACCCGGGCGCGATGAGCCAGTCGAGCGTCAATTCGGTCAAGGATGCGCTGCCGGCCAAACTGGGCCTGGTCGGCCCCGACAGCCGCGACGGCATGCTGCATCACGCCACGCAATTTGCCGAAGCCGGCGTGCCGTTCATCTTCGACCTGGGCCAGGCGATGCCGCTGTTTGACGGCGCCGACCTGCGCCGCTTCGTTGAACTCGCCAGCTACGTGGTGGTCAATGACTACGAAGCGCAGGTCATGCTGTCACGCACGGGCTACAGTGCGACGGAGCTTGCGCAACGCGTCGAGGCTTTCATCGTCACACGCGGGGAAGAAGGGGCGGAAATTCACGCCGGCGGCAAGCAGTACACTATTCCGGTCGTGCCGGCCGAACGTGTGGTCGACCCGACCGGGTGTGGCGACGCCTTCCGCGGTGGCCTGCTCTACGGCATCGAGAACGGTCTGGATTGGGAAACCACCGGCCGGCTCGCCAGCCTGATGGGCTCCCTCAAGATCGCTTGCCAAGGCCCGCAGAATCACGGCCTGCCCGTCGACGAGATTGCCCGACGCTTCGAATCTGCTTTCGGGTACCGGTATCAATAAGGAATGAACATGAAACCCATCTATCGCATCGGCGCTGCGACCATGCTGGTCGCCGCCCTTGGCCTGCAAGGCTGCGCCATGGGCACCAACTCCAACAGCGCCTATACCTCGGGGCAGGCGCAGCGCGAGCAGACCGTGCGCTTCGGCACGGTGGATTCGGTCCGCAATGTCGTGATCGATCGCGAGCAGACCGGCGTGGGCACGATTGCCGGCGGCGCGATCGGCGGCATTGGTTCTGCAGCTGCCATTGGCCGCGGCAACGGTTCGGTGGCAGCAGGTGTGCTGGGTGCGATTCTGGGTGGCGTTGCAGGCAGCGCGATCGAAGGTCAGATGAACAAGCGCCCCGGCCTGGAAATCACCGTCAAGCTGGATAACGGCGAGTACCGCGCCATCACGCAAGACGCCGACGAGGCCTTCCGCCCCGGCGAGCGTGTCCGCCTGTTGTCGTCGGGCGGCGTGACCCGCGTGACGCACTGATCGATCGCCGGCCGATTGGGCTGGCGGCCAACACATCAGCAAAACCGCATCGGCATCACGCCGGTGCGGTTTTTTTGCGCCTTAAGAAAACACGCAGGTCATCGCACGGACAAGAAAAAGCCCGCCGGGGCGTGAGCCGATCGGCGGGCGGTGCAAGACACCAGGTCTTGCGGACCGGATACACAGTATCCGATCAGGTGGGCGCGACCAGCGCGCCGCTGTGGTCCCGGAGGATCACCGTCGCAAGAATGACTTACGGACGGTTGCCAGTCGGGAACGGCCATGCAGCAGCCGGGTTCAGCGCGGTCTTGGCAGCGGGTGCAGCAGCAGGTGCAACGGCCGGAGCAGCAGCGGGCTTGGCAACAGCCTTCTTCGCCGGAGCCTTCTTCGCTGCAGGCTTGGCAGCAGCCTTCTTCGCAGCCGGTGCCTTCTTGGCAGCAGGAGCCTTCTTCGCAGCAGGCTTAGCAGCAGCCTTCTTGGCAGCCGGTGCCTTCTTGGCAGCAACCTTTTTCACTGCGGCCTTCTTGGCTGCCGGTGCCTTCTTGGCGGCAACCTTCTTCACTGCGGCCTTCTTGGCTGCCGGTGCCTTCTTGGCGGCAACCTTCTTCACTGCGGCCTTCTTGGCTGCCGGTGCCTTCTTGGCAGCAACCTTCTTCACTGCGGCCTTCTTGGCTGCCGGTGCCTTCTTGGCAACGACCTTCTTAGCTGCAACCTTCTTGGCAGCAACCTTCTTTGCCGGTGCCTTCTTGGCGGCCGGAGCAGCCTTCTTTGCAGCGACCTTCTTGGCGGCCGGAGCCTTCTTCACAGCGGCCTTCTTGGCCGGGGCCTTGGCGGCCGGTTTCTTCTTAGCAGCAGTTGCCATGGGAAACTCCTTCGAGATTGGGTATCGAACTATCGAGATTGAGCAACCCGACCGGCCCGATCCCACGATGCATTGGCATCGCCAGACCAACCGAGCGAGCGATTCATCGGCGCGCCACCAAACCGCAGTCGCACGCTAATGAATTCGGTAGGAAGACCCGCAACCCGCGCGGTGGACGCACGCAGCAAGTTGCACACCTCGGCAGGGCACATGCACGCAGCCGCAGTTGGCCGGACGAACTGCATCCGGCGAGTCTTCATCAGTTGAGAGGACCGGGGCATCGTTGCCACACCGGTCGAAATTTGATCTAGCGCGAGTCGCTGTGTAGAGCGCAAAGCCGCTTGCAGCGTGACTTTGCGGACAGCGGAAATCTGGAGAGCGCGCGTTTTCTTTTGGGGGTAGTACGCCCATCCCGACGAAGGGATCGCAGAGACGGCACCGAGTTCAAACAGCCCTGTCGGCGTGGCGTGCATCAAAGTGGTTACGCTCCTCGACTACCTTTCACTTGCCGCTTGCTTGGAAGTTCATCGTCGTTGATCGCGCGAACCGCCCTTGCATCGAAGTCAACGTCTTGTCAAGGCGAATCATAATTCGTTTGCGCGGTGATGTTAAGAGATTTATGCAAAAAGCGCGGCGAGTTTTGGTGAAGGATTGCGCCGCGTCTGTGCGTCGTCGCGATTTGGATCGCGAACGCATGCATGTCGACCTCTCGAATGCGTATTTTCTTGCGTCGTGACATCACGTCAACGCGTTGCTTCGCGCAGACACTCGCCTCCCGCGAACCCAATATTCATGCCGGTTTACAGCAACACGCAATGTTGTGTGCATGTCGCTCGCAAGCATGCGCGCGCACGACGCGTGAACTCTGCGATGTCGTGCATGTCAGCTGCGCGAGCAACGCGATGCGTGTGGAAAAAAACGATGCGCGGATACGACAACGCGCGCGAATTTTTCGCGCGATCGCACGCAACCGACGCGCAGCACGCATGCGCATCGACACGTTGAACGTGTTCATCGACTTCGACGACGCGCTTCTCACACGCTCCTCGCTCGCGTGCAACGCGCGATGTGAGAGCGCGATGCAATCGCGATGGACCGACTCGGCCGACACGACGCATGCACGTGCCGCAATTCGCGCGCCGTGCATCGGGCGCGTGATCGTCGAAGGCGTGATACGCGTCGAGGTGAATCGCGTCGGCACATTCGCATCGATGTCGACGCGCGATGACGCACCAACGTCATCGCGCATGTCAATGAACGCGCAAACGAGCATATGCACATGCGTCGTGTGCCCAAACGCGCGATCACGGCGACGAGCAAGCGCGCCGACATGTCGCCCATCACGACGAAGCCCCGCTCAGCAGCTGCTGAAAACCGCGCGCCATCGCGTTTGAAACGAGGCGGTTTTGCGACGATAGAAGGATTGTTCTACGGCAATCCGGGCGCCAACTTTGCTGCAGCGTCGATACTCCGAGACCAGCTTCAGCCGGCGTTTTACACGGATCAACCCAGTTGGGATGCTGCACTCGCATATCGGCGCGTCAGGTTGGCGCTGATTGTCATGCCATTCAGTTTCACTTCACGATCCGATCACCACGTCAGCACGGCATCGATCGCGCGGCGTGGCGCGGACCGGCGCGTGGTCCGCGATGAGACAGGGAGATCGTTGCCAACCGCACGTGTCAGACACGCGGTTGGTGACATGCCCGACGAAGAAAGAGCGCAAGACAGAAGGGGTCCAACAGAAGCGTTCTAAGCAGTGGAGGCACAAGATGCGCAATCCAGCGTTCTTGTTCAGTTCGAACCCACCGGAGTGTGGGGTTTTCCCGCAGCCCCCGCGTCGCGTGTCGCACCGGATGTCTTGCGCGCTAGCGGCGGCGTCGCTGGCGTTGCTGGCCGGGTGCGCGAATTCGGGTAGCGGTGACATGGGTACGTCGCTGGGCGGCGGCAGCGATACGCAATCGAAGCCGACGATTACGGCGTCGAGTTCGCCAACGTGGTCGAACAGCAACGGCACCGGCAACACGTCGGCCGGTAGCTCGCCGATCGCGACGCTGACCGGTCCGGTCGAGCAGGTGACGACGACCACCGTGGCTGCCATCGTGCCGCTCACGACCACGCTGACTTCCGCTACGCAAACACTGGGCGCGGCAACAGGTCTGGGCATGCCGGTCGGCGGTGTGCTGACGACACTGGGTAGCGCACTCGGCAGCGAGGGCAAGACGATCACCACGGCTGGCAAGGGCGATGCGTTGGTATCGACGCTGGGCAATACGGTGAGTGCGCTCGGCGCGATCACCGGTGGGCTGTCGACGGTGGTCATGCCGACTGCGCCTTCTGCCAGTGGTGGCGCTACCGCAACGGGCGGCGCACTCGCTGGTGCGTTGCCTGGTGGCCTTGGCGGCGCACTGGCACCGGTGACAACCGCAGTCGGGTCGTTGACGGCGGCGATTCCAGGTGTCGGCACGCTCGGCGGCGGCGCAACCACGAGTTCGCCTGCGAGTGGAATCGGCGGGCTGGGCAGCATCGGCTCGACGGTCGGCGCACTGGTAGGCGGGCTGCTGTCGGGCACGTCGCCGGGTGCACATCACTGATGGCCTCAGCGCTTCGGAAAACGTTCTTTTCATTCGGCGGCAAACGCTGGCGAATGCTGCCCACTGGACGCCAGATGCGCGTTCTTCTGACACCCGGTGGTGATTACGCGGTACGGGCCGCGCTTACAAGGAGACTCACCATGAAGATTCAAACCCCGCTCCAAGCTTCTTCTGCTTCATCGTCCACGTCATCGCGCACGCTGCTGGCGGCGGCCGCATTGGCCGTGCTCGCGCTGGCCGGTTGCGCCTCGGGTGGCAATCCGAACGGCGACACCACCCCGTCGTCGAACGCCAACAACAGCCCGGGTGCGGTGCCGGTCGGCAACGTTGCCAGCAACGGCGGCAACGTCGTCACGCAGACCGGCAAGACGGTGAGTGACCTCGGCACGACCATCGGCACGGCATCGGTGCCCATCGTGGGCGGTACGGCAGCGCAAAAGGATCTGGGTGCGACGGTCACCTCCGCCGGCAACACGGTCCAAACGCTGGGCGGTGGCATCAGCAACGGGCTGGGCAAGATCGGCTCGACGCCCGACCCGGTCGGCACGACGGTGCAGAGTTCGGGCGACGTGGTGCGCTCGACGGGCGTCACGCTGGTGAATGCTGGGCAAACCGTCAGCGATCTGGGTGCCGCTGGCAGCCCGCTGGCGCCGCTGAATCCGATCACGTCGCCGGTGGGCAGCGGTGTGTCGGCACTCGGCCAGGTGGCACAAGGCGCAGGCGGGCTGGTGACCATTGGCACGTCCAGCGGACCGGTGCAGCAGGTCACGCAGCAGTTGAGCAATGCGATCGTGCCGCTGTCTGCACAGGTTGCCGGGGCGGGTCAGCAGGTGGGCGCCGCAACCATGCTCGGCGCCCCGCTGGCTGGTGCGCTGAACACGGTGGGCGGTGCTCTGCAGAGCGGCGGCGCGCAAGTCGGCGCGGCCGGCGGCAATGCACTCACGCGTGACGTGGGTGGCCTCGTCGGCGCGGTGGGCAGCACGGTGGCCAGCGCCGGTGGCCTGGTCAACGGCGGTGGTGGCGGCTCGACCAATCCGCTCGCACCCATCACGAATGCGCTGGGCGGCGGCCTCGGCGGTGCAGCCGGCGGTAGCAACCCGCTGGCGCCAATCACCAGTGCACTGTCAGGCGGCGCCAACCCGCTCGCCCCGATCACGAATGCGCTGGGTGGCGTCACGAACGCCGCCGGCGGCTCCGGCAGCAATCCGCTGTCCCCCCTGACCGGCGCGCTGAGCGCCCATTGATCAAGACGATCTGCGCGGCCGATCACCCTCACCGATTTTTTTTACCCTGATAAGGAGACACCACGATGCAACGCACCCCTCACTCTCTCGCACGCCTGGCCGGCGCACTGGCGCTTGCACTGGCCGCTGGCAGCGCTTTCGCGCAGGCCACCCCGGCTGGTACCTGGAAGACGATCGACGACAACACGGGCAAGCAGAAAGGCCAGGTGACGATCGTCGATAACGGCGGCGTGTTCACGGGCAAGGTCACCAAGATCCTGGTGCCGGGCGATGAGAACAAGACCTGCACCAAGTGCACGGACGACCGCAAGGACCAGCCGATCCAGGGCCTGACCATCCTGAAGGATCTGAAGGCGAACGGAACCAACAACTGGGATGGCGGCAACATCCTCGACCCGGAAAACGGCAAGGTCTACAGCGCCAAGATGTCGCTGGACGACACGGGCAACAAACTCACTGTGCGCGGCTTCATCGGCATCAGCCTGATCGGCCGCTCGCAAACGTGGATTCGCGAGCAGTGAACCCCCGCTAATAAAGAAGCCTCCCAACGCGCGGCGGTGCCCCTCTTTGTAAGCGGGGGCGCCGTCTCTTCGGGCGCCGGTGCAAGCCGGCGCCTTCTTTTTTGCGCATACGCACCGCCGCTCCACGCCCCGCCTGAATTAAGCCTTCACTAAAGAACCAGCCGCCGATCGCCGTTACACCCGGAGGGAACGGCCCGCTAGGGGCACAACAAAGTGGAGAAAACGCGACATGCGACAGTGGACACTCAAAGCAAAACTGCGCCTGGCGCTGGCCTTGATGTGGCTGGGCCTGATTGGCGTCGGCGTGTGGAGTGCCATGGAAACCCGCTCGACGATGCTCGATGAGCGCAAGGTCGGTCTGCAGAATCTGGTCGATGCGGCTGAGGGCGTTGCCAAGCTGTATCACGCCAAAGCGCAATCCGGTGCCATGAGCGAGGACGACGCCAAGAAGACCGCACTGGCCACCCTCGCATCGATGCGTTACGGCACCACCGGCTACCTGTTCGTCGTCGATTCGCAGTTCATCCTGCTGATGCATCCGACACTGGCCGACATGGTCGGCAAGAGCACCGCCGGCTTCAAAGACCCGACCGGCAAACCCGTCTACCCGACCATCGTCAACGCGGCCAAGGACAAGGGCTTCGGCTTTGCCGAATACCAGGGCCGCCTGCCCGGCAGTGAAACTGCACTGCCCAAGATCGGCTACGTGAAGCGCTTTGCGCCGTGGGACTGGAACCTGTCGAGTGCGGTGTTCCTGCAGGAGGTGGATGCGGCCTACCACCACTCGCTCATCGCCAACCTGATCGTCATCCTGCTGGTGGGCGGGGTGGTGTCGGTGGCCATGTCGCTCATCATCCGCAACGTGCAGCGCGGGCTGGGCGGTGAACCCAGCTACGCCACCGAGGTGGCCCGCCGCATTGCCGCCGGTGACCTGGCGGTGCGCGTGCAGACCCGCCCGGACGACCGCGACAGCATGCTGGTCGCCATGGCGCAGATGCAGCAGCAACTGACCGGCACCATCGGTCATATCAAGACGTCGGCGGATTCGATTGCCAGCGCCACCAAGCAGATCGCCGCCGGCAATGCGGATCTGTCGCAGCGCACGGAAGAGCAGGCCAGCTCGCTGGAAGAAACAGCCTCCAGCATGGAAGAGCTCACCAGCATCGTGAAGCAGAACGCCGACAACGCGCGTCAGGCCAGCCAGCTTGCGGGCAACGCATCGTCCATCGCCATCAAGGGCGGCGAAGTGGTTGGCCGGGTGGTGGACACCATGGCCGGCATCAATGAAAGCAGCAAGAAGATTGCCGACATCATCGGCGTGATCGAGGGGATTGCGTTCCAGACCAACATCCTCGCGCTCAATGCTGCTGTGGAAGCAGCACGTGCGGGCGAGCAAGGACGCGGCTTTGCGGTCGTGGCCGGCGAAGTTCGCAGCCTGGCACAGCGCAGTGCCACGGCGGCCAAGGAGATCAAAGAACTGATCAGCGACTCGGTGGGCCGCGTTGAAAATGGCACCACGCTGGTGGCGGAAGCCGGCAGTGTGATCGACGAGGTGGTCGTGGCGGTCAAGCGCGTGACCGACATCATGGGCGAGATCAGCTCGGCGTCGGACGAGCAAAGCTCGGGGATCGAGCAGGTCAACCAGGCCGTCAACCAGATGGATGAAGTCACGCAGCAGAACGCTGCGCTGGTGGAGCAGGCAGCAGCGGCAGCGCTGTCACTGGAAGAGCAGGCGCACGTGCTGCGCGACGCGGTGGCGTCGTTCCGCACCGCCTGATTTGGCGCGAAAAGCCGGGCTAAATACCGCCCAAGCCCCAACGAGTGGAGGGGCGGCGGTCCGTTCTCCGGTATGTCGCATGGTGTTATGCTGCGCGGCAGAGGAATCAATACAAACAACACGTTGGAATAGCCATGCCCGAGCGCAACCGGCCGCCATTCAGCGGCCTTACTGGCGCGATTGCCGGGTCGACTACCAGCGCCCAGGCCGTAACAGGAGACAACCCTGAAGACACGCCCGGCGGCGCCCGTGAGCCGATGTCTGGCGGCCGCCCCAACACCGCGCGCGATGCCGCCGCGCAGGATCTGGCCAGCGATACCGCCCTGTGGCGGTTTGCCCTGGCAGCAGAAAACGGCGGCCGTGGCCCCCATCCCGACGCCGCGCTGCGCGACGATCTTTCCATTCTGCGTATCCTGCGTGGCGCCGATGGCCTACGCTTGCTCCGGCAAGGACTGCGCAGCGCATTTCCGGGCGCCGCCCTGCGCCTGACGACGTTCTGGCCCGAAGAACAACCGCACGCCTATCCGGCCCGTGCCGAAGCCCGCCCCGCCGAGTTCGGCGACCTGCTTGTGCTGTTCCGCCTGCGCGGTGCCGTCCCCACGCTCGACTGCCGCGCGCTGTTCCTCACCGCCCGCCGCATCGATCAACCCGACGATGCGCTGGACAAGCACCACACGCTGCCGCAGATCAACCTGTACGAAGGCTGGCCCGACTTCAACGTCTACGCCCGCTCGCCGATCAAGTCGCGCAATGCCACCTTCCTCGGCAAGTTTGATCTGTCGGCCGAACTGGATCCGCTGCGCCGCATCGGCCGCGACCAGCGTCAGTGGCGTTACCTGACACCGTGCACCGGCCTGCAGGCCCATTCGCAATGGCCCGGCGCCCGGCCACTCTCGCCGCTGCAATGGCGCTGGCCCTCCGGCCCGCAGGCAGGCGGCGCGCGTCCGGCCAGCGGCTCGTTCACCGGCCTGCTGCGCCAGCTTGCCCGCCCCGAAGGCGCGGGTGAAGACTGCTCCGCCGGCACCGAAGTGCCGACCTGGGGGCGCCTGATCAACAAGCTGCTCGACCACAGCTGGGAAGTCGCCCCGAGCCACGCGCTCAAGAGCGGCAATATTTCCTCAATGGCATTTTGGACGCGGCTGCGCGGCTTCCTGACAGCGGAATACCTGCTCGGCACGCATTCGCTGCAGAAGGGGTTCGGCGCATCGCTGCAATTCGAGATGGCCAACGGCCTGCAGGACATCGTCCGCGACGACTGGACGGCCACCACCGGCTTCGACCCCGAAGACCTGGATGTGCCCGGCGTACGCAGCACGCTGCAGCGGATCGCCGCGTCCAAACTGGCCGTGTTCGGCATGAGTGCAGAAGACCCAGCGCCGCTGGCCGCACCGCGCCCGCAGCGTGGCGTGACCCCGCGCCCCGATGGCGAGCGCGAAGGCCAGCGCGTGCTGTTGATTGACGTGATCCGCCCCAGCGCGGCAGCCCTCTAACCC
>NZ_ASZV01000037.1:0-5365 GCF_000442475.1 Ralstonia sp. AU12-08
CCTCTAACCCCCAATCTCGTTTCGAGAAAAAGCCGCACCCGCACCGCCGAGAACGCAACGTTTTCTCGGCGGTGTGCGGCTATGCTGTAGCGTTGCATCTGCTGCACCGCCCATGTCTTCCGCTGCCCCCGCCTCTTCCACCTCCATCACGTCGTCCCCCTGGATGCCCATTCTTGCCCTGATGGGTTCGATGGCCTCCGTGTGCCTGGGCAACTCGTTTGCCAAGACGCTGTTCCCGGTGCTGGGCGCGGCCGGCACCGTTACTTACCGCGTCACCATTGGGGCGGCGATCCTGCTGGCGTTCTGGCGGCCGTGGCGCCTGCACCTGACCCGCGCCGACGCCGGTCGCATCGCCATGTACGGCGTCACGCTGGCGAGCATGAACCTGCTGTTCTATCTGTCGTTGCAGCGGTTGCCGATCGGCATTGCGATTGCCATCGAGTTCACCGGGCCGCTGGTGCTGGCGGTGGTGCTGTCGCGCCGGGCGCTCGATTTCGTGTGGATCGGGCTGGCGGTGGTGGGCCTGCTGATGCTGTCGGTGGGCGACAAGGCAGTTGGCCAGGTCGATCACCTGGGCGCGGCGTATGCGCTGGCGGCCGGTGTGTGCTGGGCGCTCTATATCCTGACCGGCAAGAACCTCGGTGGCTTGCATGCGGGCCAGGCAACATCGCTGGGGATGACCGTGGGGGCGTTGTTCGCGATTCCGTTTGGCGTGGCGCAAGCGGGGTCCGCACTGCTGACACCGTCGCTCATTCTGGCGGGGCTGGGCATCGGGCTGCTGTCGAGCGCGATTCCGTATTCGCTGGAGATGGTGGCGCTCAAGCACCTGCCGGGTAAGACGTTCTCTGTGCTACTGAGCCTGGAGCCGGCCATCGGCGCGCTGGCCGGGGCCATCGTGCTGCACGAGCAGCTGACCGGGCGGCAGTGGACAGCCATTCTGGCCATCATCGCCGCGTCAGCCGGGTGTGCGCTGACAGTGCGCGCGCCCAAGCCGGCACACAGCGAGTAATCTAGCCGGAAACCCGCGCCACGGCTTGCAGCACGGCCATGCGTGTCTGCGCGTAGACCATGCCCTTCCACGCCGGCACATCGCAATAGAACGCATCGCGCAGCGCCCGGCGGATGCCATCTGCCTGCGCAGCGCCCTGCTCAGGGTGTCGATGCAGCCAGTGGTCGGCCCGCAGGGCCTGCAGCACCGCTAGCGGTGCAAGCGTGCCGAACTCCAGCGTGATGCAGGTCTTCTCGATGTCGGGCAGCAGCTCGTATGCCACGCCCACCAGATCCCCCTTGACCACCGATGACACCGACCCCGGTGCCGCAATCGGCCGGACATCCGCACCCCAGGTGCGGATGGCGCGCTCGAGTTCAGCCGGGTCGGGGCTGTTGAAAATCTTCTCGCCGTGGCCGTAATGGCCGAGCCCGGTATGCAGATCGATCCATATGAAACGGGAAACACCTGCCGCATGCCGGGACACCAGCCCGCGCATCTGCAAGGTGCTCCAGCAGGGGGCAGTGCCGCCATAGAACATGCCGTCCGGCACGCGGTATTGCCCACTGGTTGCGGCGTCCTGCAGGGCTTTCTCACCGCGCGTGACCATATAGTGCCGCAACGCTGCCTGATCCGCCTGGCTGGGCGGCCACGTTGACGGCAGCAGCAACGGATCGACCTCGAGATAGGCCGGATTGGCCGACGCCGCCTCGGCAAAGTCGACGCTGTTGCGGTTGAGGTCGACGTTGTCTTCGTTCACACGCCGCAGGTGGGCAAACCCATACGGGTTGACGGCGTGCACCAGCAGCAGCGCCAGCCCGGACGCCGCCAGCCGCGCGAAGAGTTCGTCGTCGTGCAGCAGGCCGATCTGGCAACCGGAGCCGCAGAACCCTTCCACGCCATGCACACCAGAGGTGACGACCAGCAGCGAATCGGCCTGCGCCGGCGAGAACAGCGCCGTGTCGATGGAGAGGGGCTCGCCGGACGGCCCGAGCGCATCCGGGTGGAGATGCCGTTCGACGCCCATCCCCCGGGCCTGGGCGGCCGTCAGGAACTTGGCGCGCGCTTCATCGTAGGTCTGGGAGAAGAAGGATTCGACGGTCATTTTGGGGCCCAGGATGGTGGGAAGACAACGGTCGTACGCTCCGGATTATCGGGGGCCGGCCGACTGCAGGCAATTCCAGCGAGGCAATAAAAACAGGGGCCGAAGCCCCTGTCTATCCAGTCATGACACCCGCTGAAAAACTCAGCCCTTCAGCGCGGTCAGATCCGCTTGCGCACTGCGTAGGTCTTCCTGCTTCTCGCGCAGTTTGTCCTGCTTCTCGGCCAGGCGTTTCTGCGCCTTGGCGATGCGCTTGACCTCACCCTTGCTGCGGGATTCCTTCAGCTTGTCCTCGGCTTCGGTCACTTCCAATTGCGCTTTTTGCACGTCCCGCTCGGCTTCGCGCACCTTGCGCTCGGCGTGTTCGGCCTGACCTGCATTGGTGCAGTTGGCTTTGGTGCTCGCCAGCGCATCTTGCAGGCCGGCAATCCGGAACGTGTTGCCGTATTGCTTGGCCATCTCGATCTGCGTTTCGATCGCGCGGATCTTGGTGGCGCAGTTCGTGGTGTCGGCAAACGCTGCAGGCGCGCCCAGCAGGGCAAACGGCGTGAGGGCGACGAGGAGAGTCTTCTTCATAGGAGCGTCCTTATATTCAGTCCATCGATACGGCACGATACGACGATAGTTGGCCACAGCCCATCAGGTTCAACGGATTCTCAACAAGCCGTGACAAATAAAAAAGTCCCGAATGGGCCTTTTTTTAAGCTTGGGAGGGCCCCTCTACGCGCAATTGCGCGCTGCCCTCCAATGTCGGTAAGCCATACGCAAGCTGATCAATCGTTGCCGACCAATGCGACCATCGGTAACGTGAAGTACGACAATCCACTGCGCCGGGGTCAGTCATCGGCCCGCTTCGTGAGCCGATACCCTCGCCCGTAGACGTTTTTGATCGTCAGCACGGAGTCGCCTTCCATATGGAGCTTCCGGCGGATCTTGTAGATGTGCTGTTCAATGGAGTGCTTGGCGACCGTGGAACCTGTGCCCCATACCGCCAAGGCAATCTGCTCATACTGCAGAAAGGCGCCCATTGAAGAAAAGAGCAGCCACGCGGTTGCGAACTCGCGGCTGGTCAATTGCAGGGGTACCTTGTTCATCGTCACGCACTCGCTCGCGCGATCGAGCACGTACGGACCAATGACCAGTCGGTCGCCGCTCCTTGTTGGTACCTGAACGCCAGACCGGATCAGTACGCGCTGCACACGCACGTACAGCTCTTCGCGGTTGAGTGGCGCGAGGATAAAGTCATCAACGCCCGCCTCAACGGAGCGATACAGCGCATCACGCTCCGAAGGCTCTCCGAAGACGAGGATCGGCGTGGCATTGCCCGCGTTGAATTGTCGCCATGACAGCGCAAGGTGGCCATCTGCATGGAAATGCGGAGCATCAATCAGCAACAGGCTGCAACGCTTGAACTTCCGTGAGTGGCGAATGAGCGCCGTGACGTTTTCGAAATGCAAGCACTTGATATGCGAACTGGCACCTGCCAGACATTCGGAAACCAGCGCGAATACCGGGGCGCTCGAGGTGACTACTGCGAATTCCATTTGAACTCCATCGGCGCGCAGCTCCCGTTCGGGGCAGCCACAACCCATGCCGACATGGACAATCTTGTCTTCAATATTCGTCCACAAAGACTTTTACGTCGCCGTTGCGCAAGAAATGCACGGACACATGGCCACCGTTGCTTCCCGCCAGATATGGCGGTGGCACGGCAACCAGGGTCTGAGGCGGGCGAAACGCGTCGTCCGACCAACTGACGGTGAGCGTGAAATCCCTCTGATACTCACGCGGCACGCGGAGGCAGCACAGCGATGTTTCGCTAGCCCCATGCCGTGCAACGCCTGCACCGGTCACCTCGTTGATCGAGAAATTGCGGATATCGTGGTCGGTATGGTTGAACGTGACGATGTCCGCCATCACAGTGCCGCTGTTGGTGACGCATCCTGAACTCATCAGACAGCAAGCCAGCCAACAGCCAACGACCATCCGCTGCACCGCCGAAGCCTTCCTCACCTCTGCTCTCCTTCAGGCCGTGACAGCCGTGCGGCGTTGGCACGCATGGCATGCCAACGCACGCCTGCGTTTCAGGGATGGCCGGACCGCGCCCCGACAGCAGACGCACTCAACACGGGCCGCTGCTGCGGCTGCGACTGGGCCGCCGCGGCTTTCTTCTCCTTCATGGCTTTGTCGATGATGTGCTGCTGATCCTGATCACGGAACGCCGAAGCGCTCATTGCGTAGATCAGCGAGCCAACTGCAACGAGAATGACTGCAAGATTTTTCATGTGGATCACCGCTGCGCGGCAAGTCAGAAGCGGACAATGAGGTCGGCCGCCACCATGGTCTGGGTGCGCGACAGTCCGCCATTGAAGGCGGGGCTGCTGGCTTGGTAGCGATTGATTTCGGGGCGGATCAGGACGGACTGGTTAAAGAAGTGCGTCCAGCCAATGGCCTCGCCCCAGTACCGGGCGGGCGTACCCGTACGTTGGCCCTGGCGGTCATCCATGTATTCCACACGGAACGACACGCTGTCTTTCGAGCTGACTTGCCAGTTCAGGTAGTCCACCACCGCGACTTCACTCGTGTTGTAGCGGCGCAGCGGGTCGAGGGTGGAACTGTTCAGACAGCCGAACGGGGTGGATGGTCCATCGGAGCCAACTTGCCCGCTGCACACTGGCACGTTGTTCTCCTTCATGTACCAGACCTCGAGCTGGTTGTTCAGCGTCTGGCTGAAGCGGTGGCTCCAGGTTGCCACCCATTGGTTGATGTTGTTGTAGGCGTAGTTGGCCCCGTTGATGGTGTTTGCGCAGCCGTAGATGGAGTCGGCGTTGGAGCCGCTGATCCATTGGACGCACAGCAGCGGAGACAACTTCGAGCCGCTGGTGCCCGGGAACGTATCGTTGCCCGCCGTGAGGCCAAGCTGGACCGACCAGTTGTTGTTCAGCTTGACGGTATCGACCACCCCCACCTGTGTGTACGGGTCATAGGCGTACAGCAGGGAATGGCTGAACAGATAGTTGTCAGGCGCCAGTTGCGCTTCGATGTCGGGCAGCGAGATGAAACGGCCAACGCGGATGTTCATCCCCTGTGCGATACCGGGGATGTAGGTATCGACATAGGCCATCGGCATGTCAAAGCCGTACTTCTTGTTCTTCTCGAGCAGTTGGTCGCTCCAGAAGCCCTTCATGGTCGTGAAGCGGTAGTCCATGCCGTAGATCAGGTCAAACCGGTAGCCAAAGTCCACATGGTCGGTCTGGTAGGTATCCGGCAAGCGC
>NZ_ASZV01000038.1:0-90095 GCF_000442475.1 Ralstonia sp. AU12-08
CGGCAAGCGCGTGATCCGAATGTCTGCCTGGTGCAACTGGATGGAGTTGGGAATCTGGTCGTAGGCGGCGGGGGCGTTGGTAAAGCGGTTGCCTGGTTGTTTGTTGGACGTGCTGAGGTTGCCGCCAAGCTCAACCCAGCCGCTGACCTGGGTGCGTGAGTCCTTCCAGAAGTCGGTGTTCTCGCTGAGCGCCTTCATCAGCGGGTAGACAGGGGCTTCGTTGTGATCGCCAATGGTGGGGGTCCCACCTATCTGATATTCCCCGTAGGGGAACGGCGGCGAATTCTGCGGTGCCGGAAGTTTGCGCAACTCCGGGCTCGCACCGTCACCCGTGTAGGGCCACGGCGTATCCGCGATGGACTGCGATCCGTCCGTGTAGGCGTTCAAGAACGTCGATACGACGCCATCGCCTTTCTTACTCCCCTGAACCTGGGCATCGTCCGCAAAGACGCTCTGGCAAGCCAGCAGAAAAAGTATGCCCACCCCTCCGACTCTGAATCGGCTCATTTAGATTCCCTCAAATATCAATGTTATTAAAACCAAATTCTTTTATAAAGAATGACAAAAAAACACGCAAACTCCGATGCCGAGGCACATCGACTCGACTCCGAAATTTAAAAACACAGCGGGTAAAGCACCCGTATAAATGCTGCCGCGCAGCATAAAAAATCTGTAAATCCACCACCAAGATGGCGTCGTTGAGCCAATCTCAATCAATTGATTGCATAAGCAAATTGATAGGTTCGCAAAAACACAACAAAACTCTCAGCAAATACTCAAAATTGAAATGATCGAATTTCACCAAAACTGCGCACGTTGCACACATACGGTGAGACTCAAGAACATAAGAGGTGCACGAGAAATTGGCATGCCTGCACGGATGGCGCTTTGCCGGCGATCGGTTGGTCTTCTGCCGGTGGGAAAAGGCGTCTGCACCCGCCGGCTTGCCGTACGGGCGCTCCAACATCTGGGGAAGGGGCAGAAAAAAAGAAGGCCCGAGCTATCGGCTCAGGCCTCGAGGTCCGCTGAGTTTTGGCGGAGGGAAAGACCAGCAAAAATGTCGCCAAGATTCACGAGTGAATTTCAGCAACATGTGCCAGCCATATAATGATCAACACATTTTCAGCTTCTGCTTCGATCGATGAGAAATGTTGAAGATTCAACATCTCGAAAGACGCCGCAAAATTGGAGTCATTGCCGATTGCACGACTTGACTATCAATTGAGCTTAAAAAAACAAAGCCCCGGGGTTAACTTAACCCCGGGGCCTCTAACCATATATTGCGTAAGGGTTCGCAATGCACAGCTAGGGAACAGCCTAGCTGAAGAAATTCATTTACGAAATAACACTGAATCTTGTTGAAGATTGTCCGAGGTAGTCGGCCCTGAACAATTCGTTCTACCCGCCACTCAGCCTTATCCCACTCTAGGCTCGTAGGACTTAGGAAGCGAAACCCGCTCTCCCAATGCAAAGAGGCGATGGGAATCTCTCGATTCCCATCGCCTCTTTTCATCGCAACCGCCCCAACGAACACGTTGTGCGCAGAGTTGTTGAAATCTCAGTACATGTGGCCAAAAAATCTCAGGCTATGTGTCCGAAATCTCAACTCATGTGTCCGTGAGCGGTGGTATCCCATCACTCCCAGGACAGCGCACCACCGGTCTGGTACTCGATCACGCGTGTCTCGAAGAAGTTGCGTTCCTTCTTCAGGTCGATCATCTCGCTCATCCACGGGAACGGGTTTTCTTCGTTCGGGAACAGCGCGTCGAGGCCGATCTGCTGGCAGCGACGGTTGCAGATGAAGCGCAGGTAGCCCTTGAACATCGGTGCATTCAGGCCCAGCACGCCGCGCGGCATGGTGTCTTCTGCGTAGCGGTATTCCAGGTCGACGGCCTTCTTGAACAGCTCCGTGATCTCAGCCTTGAACTCGGCCGTCCACAGGTGCGGGTTCTCCAGCTTGATCTGGTTGATCAGGTCGATACCGAAATTGCAGTGCAGCGACTCGTCGCGCAGGATGTACTGGTACTGCTCGGCGGCACCGGTCATCTTGTTCTGACGGCCCATCGCCAGGATCTGTGTGAAGCCGACGTAGAAGAACAGGCCTTCCATGATGCAGGCGAAGACGATGAGCGACTTCAGCAGCTTCTGGTCGTTCTCCGGCGTGCCAGTCTTGAACGACGGATCGGTCAGCGTGTCGATGAACGGGATCAGGAACTCGTCCTTGTCGCGGATCGACTGCACTTCATGGTACGCGTTGAAGATCTCGGCCTCGTTCAGGCCCAGCGATTCGACGATGTACTGGTACGCGTGCGTGTGGATCGCCTCTTCAAACGCCTGGCGCAGCAGGTACTGGCGGCATTCCGGCGCGGTGATCTGGCGATACGTGCCGAGCACGATGTTGTTGGCGGCCAGCGAGTCGGCCGTCACAAAGAAGCCCAGGTTGCGCTTGATGATGCGGCGCTCGTCTTCGGTCAGACCGTTCGGGTCCTTCCACGTGGCGATGTCGCGCGACATGTTGATTTCTTGCGGCATCCAGTGGTTCGCGCAGCCGGCCAGGTACTTTTCCCAGGCCCACTTGTACTTGAACGGCACCAGCTGGTTGACGTCGGTCGCGCCGTTGATGACGCGCTTGTCGGCGGCGTTCACGCGGCGGTTGCTCTGTGCGGCGGCAGCGTTCGGGTTGTTGCCCAGGATGCCCGTGCCGATGGCGGTGGCCGACGGGGGCAGCACGCCACCCTGATCAGCCGTGGCGGTTTGCAGTTGCGGCTGCGGTTGATACGCGGGCTGCGGTGCAGCTTGCGGATGTGCGGCAGGTTTGACGTCGTCGTCCCAGCTCAGCATAGGTGTTTCTCCAGAATTCTTTGCTCGTCGCTCCCGCTGTCGGAAAACACGAGAGCGCGAGGTTGGTGTTGCTTAGTGTCGCTCAAACCACGTTGCCCCCGCTTGCGCGGGAGCAACCTCAGACACTGTTTAGACTTATTGGCAGGCTTCGCATTCCTCGAAACCAGGGTCGCCGGGGCGCATCGTGCACACGGCGCCTTCGGCTTCCGGCATCGCCTGAGCGGTGGCCGCAGCGGCATCCAGCGCGCTGGCCGGTGCAGCTTGCGAAGCACCCGCCGCCGACACACCACCCACATCGCTACCCGACGACACCGCATTCAGCGTGCCGCGCGACACGGTCGACTTCTCGACGTGCGTGGCGCCGATCGTGCGCAGGTAGTACGTGGTCTTCAGGCCACGCAGCCAGGCCAGCTTGTACGTATCGTCCAGCTTCTTGCCCGATGCGCCGGCCATGTAGATGTTCAGCGATTGCGCCTGGTCGATCCACTTCTGGCGACGCGATGCAGCCTCAACCAGCCACGTCGGTTCCACTTCGAAGGCCGTTGCGTACAGGTCGCGCAGGTCTTGCGGGATGCGGTCGATGCGGGCCAGCGAGCCGTCGAAGTACTTCAGGTCGGCGACCATCACTTCGTCCCACAGGCCGCGTGCCTTCAGGTCGCGCACCAGGTAGTCGTTGACCACCGTGAACTCGCCCGACAGGTTCGACTTGACGTACAGGTTCTGGTACGTCGGCTCAATGCAAGCGGACACGCCGATGATGTTGGAGATGGTTGCCGTCGGCGCGATCGCCACGCAGTTCGAGTTGCGCATGCCGTGCTGCTTGATGCGGCCGCGCAGGCTGTCCCAGTCCATCGTCGACGACATATCCGTTTCCAGATAGCCGCCACGCTCTTCGGCCAGCAGCTTGAGCGAGTCTTGCGGCAGGATGCCACGATCCCACAGCGAGCCCTTGTAGCTGCTGTAGCGGCCACGCTCTTCGGCCAGTTCGGTCGACGCCCAGTAGGCGTAGTAGCAAACCGCTTCCATCGAGGTGTCGGCAAACTGCACCGCGGCGTCGCTGGCGTACGGCACACGCAGCACATGCAGCGCATCCTGGAAGCCCATGATGCCCATGCCGACCGGACGGTGGCGCAGGTTGGAATCACGTGCCTTCTTGACCGCGTAGTAGTTGATGTCGATCACGTTGTCGAGCATGCGCATGGCGGTGCGCACGGTCTTCTTCAGCTTCTCGTGATCCAGCACGACGCTGCCGTCGGCCTGCTTGACCAGGTGAGCCACCAGGTTGACCGAACCCAGGTTGCACACGGCGATTTCGCTGTCGTTGGTGTTCAGCGTGATTTCCGTGCACAGGTTGGAGCTGTGCACCACGCCCACGTGCTGCTGCGGGCTGCGGATGTTGCACGGATCCTTGAACGTGATCCACGGGTGGCCGGTTTCGAACAGCATGCCCAGCATCTTGCGCCACAGTTGTAGCGCCGGCATTTTCTTGAAGAGCTTGATCTCGCCGCGCGCGACCTTGTCTTCGTAGCCCAGGTAAGCCTGCTCAAACGCCTTGCCGACCTTGTCGTGCAGGTCCGGGCAGGTGGACGGCGAGAACAGCGTCCACTCGCCACCTTCCATCACACGCTTCATGAACAGGTCCGGGATCCAGTTGGCCGTGTTCATGTCGTGCGTGCGGCGGCGGTCATCGCCGGTGTTCTTGCGCAGCTCCAGGAATTCTTCGATATCCAGGTGCCACGTTTCCAGGTACGCACACACTGCGCCCTTGCGCTTGCCGCCCTGGTTCACGGCCACAGCCGTGTCGTTGACGACCTTCAGGAACGGCACCACGCCTTGCGACTTGCCGTTCGTGCCCTTGATGTGCGAGCCGAGTGCACGCACGTTGGTCCAGTCGTTGCCCAGGCCGCCGGCAAACTTGGAGAGCAGCGCGTTTTCCTTCAGCGCTTCGTAAATGCCGTCCAGGTCATCCGACACCGTGGTCAGATAGCACGACGACAGCTGCGAACGGCGCGTGCCCGAGTTGAACAGGGTCGGCGTCGACGACATGAAGTCGAACGACGACAGCAGTTGGTAGAACTCGATGGCGCGGGCTTCGCGGTCGATTTCGTTCAGCGCCAGGCCCATCGCCACGCGCATGAAGAATGCCTGCGGCATCTCGATGCGGGTTTCGTTGATGTGCAGGAAGTAGCGGTCGTACAGCGTCTGCAGGCCGAGGTAGTTGAACTGGAAGTCGCGCGAGGCGTCCAGCGCTGCACCCAGGCGGGCCAGGTCGAACTGGGCCAGCTTCTCGTCGAGCAGCTCGGCGTTGATGCCGCGCTTGATGAACTGCGGGAAGTAGTCGACGTAACGCGTGCTCATTTCCGCTTGCGTGACTTCTTCACCGAGGATCTCGCGGCGGATCGTGTGCATCAGGATGCGCGCGGTGACCTGGCTGTACGCCGGGTCCTTTTCGATCAGGGTACGCGCGGCCAGGATGGCCGAGTCGTACACCTGCGTCATCGGCACGCCTTCATACAGGTTCTTGACCGTTTCCTTGAGGATCGGCTCCGGGTCCACCGCGTCGCCCAGGCCTTCGCAGGCCGAGACGATCACGTTGCGCAGGGCAGCCATGTCCAGCGGGCGGGTGATGCCGCCGTCGGTCACGTTCAGGCCGATGAAGGCCGGTTGCTGCTGCGTTTCACCGGCTTGCGCGCGCTCCTGGGCGCGGCGCTCGCGGTACAGCACATAGGCGCGGGCCACGTCGTGTTCGCCCGAGCGCATCAGGGCCAGTTCGACCTGGTCCTGCACGTCTTCGATATGGAACGTGCCGCCGTTCGGGCGGCTGCGCAGCAGGGCGCGCACCACGTTCTGCGTCTGTTGGTCGACCAGCTCGCGCACACGCGCGGAAGCAGCGCCCTGCCCGCCATTCACGGCGAGAAAGGCCTTGGTCATCGCCACGGCGATCTTGGACGGCTCGAAGCTCACCACGGCGCCGTTGCGGCGGATGATCTTGTAGTCGGCAAGGTTGACACCGAGAGCAGTGCCGGAGGCCACGGCCGTGCCGCCGGCGCTTTGCGCAAATTGAGAAGGATTGGCGGTGCCGGAGTGGATTTCGGATTGGGCCGTTTGCATAAGGACTCCTGTTGAACCGTTCGATTGGCGGCTCGCCTGGGGTGATGAACCCTTGGCAAACCCTTGCGCCGCGCAGAGAAAAAGAGACGGAAAAGGCCCTTGCCTTTCCTCGGCCCCCAAGCGCCGGCTTGACCCGCCGTACGCTCGCCCCCGCGCGGGCGCCGAAATAAGAATCCCGGAAATTCACCACTACATCTAGTGTGTCACCCCGGGATTGGCGCTAAGTATAGTGGGCCAATCGAATTTGCCTAGTCTTGACAGATGGGGTTTCGGGGGCTTTTTTGCAATCAAAATGCAGTGCCACAAACCCGCGGCCCCAGTCTGCACAAAGGGTCGTCGGGGCTTGCGTGCGGCGTCGCAATGGACACGTTTCCAGAATAATTCTTTCTATCAGTCACGCAAGTCCGATAGACGTCACCTCATCTGCGGTAGGGGTACGTGAGGCGCGCACTGCACTGGTGCGCAGGTGCACCAGCGTCGGCTTCGGACGATTCTTAGTGCGCTCAAGAAATCCGAATAGCGGCATCAGCATTCTTGCCGCGCCTGTCACCTGAGCGACAGGCCCCGTCCCTACTCTTCGGTCGCATTGCGGGGGAGCGCAATCACTGCGGCCCGGGTGCCGCGCACACAGACCGAGGAAAACCCACATGGCATCGAACCAACCTGCCCGCCGCCTGCTTACGGCCGCGCTGGGCGCAACCGTGGCCGCCACGCTGGCGGCGTGCGGCGGGGGCAGCGACAGCGCGCCCGTCGCCAACCCCGGCGGCACGAACGTGCCCTCCACCAGCGCCAGCAAGAAGGTGCTGGTGGTGGGCGTGGACGGCGCCACCTATGCACAGGTGCAGAGCGCGCTGCTGCAGCGCAGCCTGCCGAACCTGGGCGCGCTGTCCCTGATGCCCGCGTCGACCGGCGGCACGCTGGGCACCACCACCGCACAACCGCCACTGGATACGCCGAGCTGGGCCACCGTGCTGTCAGGCACCTGGCAGAACCGCCACGGCGTGACCGACGACACCGTCACCACCCTGGCCACCCCGAGCGTCTTCAGCTACGCGCGCAGTGCCGCCAAGGCAGCAGGCACCGTGCAACGCCTGGGGGCAGCTGTCAGCTCCGCCGTGCTGCCGCCGCTGCTCAAGGCCGATCAACAAGCCGGCAACCTCGATACGCTGGTCGACTGCGCCCAGGTGGACAGCTGCGTCACGCAAAACAGCGTGCGCCTCGTGCAGTCGGGCTATGACGTCGTCTTCGCGCAGTACACCGCACCGGCCGCGGCCGCACTCGCCTCGGGCCTGCAAAGCGATGCGTATGCCGCTGCGCTGGGCAGCGTCGACCAGGCCCTCGGCACGCTGCAGGCTGCCATCGCCCAACGCCGCACCGCCAACCCGAACGAGGACTGGCTCGTGGTCGTCACGACCAGCCACGGGCTGGATGCCACCGGCGCCACCACCTCGGCACCCACGCTGGAAAACCGCACCGCCTTCATCGCGCTCAACAAGACCGTCAACCCGGCGCTGGGCAAGAACGGCACGGCGGCCCCCACGACCGAAGCTGCGCTGGCCGCCCTGCCGAGCGAGGCCGACATCGTGCCGACCGTGTTGGCGCAACTGAACGCTGCCGTGCCGACTACGGCACACAAGCTTGACGGCGCCGCGCTCACGGCCAGCACGGTGGGCGTGCGCAACCTCCAGAGCACGGTGGGCGCCTACAACGCCTCGCTGGTGCTGAACTGGCAAAACCCGACCACCGCCAGCGGCCCGATCACCGTGCTGCGCGACGGCACGCAAGTCGCCACGCTGCCCGCCACGGCCACGCAGTACACCGACAGCAGCATCGCCACCGCAAACGGCCTCTACCGCATCAACTACACACTTGTGCGCAACAACGTGCCGGTGTCGATGCTGGCGCAGATCAACTACGTGGCGCCGATACCGCTGGCGACGACGCTGACCAACAGCTTGGCGACGTACTACAGCTTCGACCCGCTGCCGCCGACGGATCGCAAGAACAGTTCGACGCTGGGCCCATGGGTGGCCGGCACCGACGGCGGCTCGGCCGTGACCGATCCGTTTGGCGGCAAGGCGCTGGCAGTCGATTCGCGCATCGATGCCTACAAGCTCACGCAGACTGGCGCCGACATCGCCCAAAGCCCGCAATTCACCATCGGCTTCTGGTTCAAGTCGGACTGCACGCAGGGCAACGGCACGGGCGAGCCGATCCTCTCCAACAAGAACTATTACTCCGGCGCCAACCCGGGGATTGCCATCGCCCTGTGGGGCGGCTGCGAAGTGCGCTTCAACCTGGGCAGCGGCGGCAAGCGCGACGACATCCAGGGCATGAAGTTCAGCGCCAACCAGTGGGCCTACCTGGCTCTCTCGGTGGACACGCAGGCCAAGCTGTTCAGCGCCTACATCCTCGACCCGGTACTGGGTGTGCAGAAGACCGAAGACCGTGCCATCGCCAACACCGACGTCACCAAGCTCAATGGCCTGGCCACCAAGGTCTGGGGCATGAACGACGACGCCACGCACAACTACGTGCCCAACAACCCGGGCTCGCTCAAGGGCGTGATGGCCTTCGACGACCTGGCCATGTGGACGCGCCGCCTGACGCTGGACGAACTCAAGTCGATCAACGGCTCGCACCAGCCGCTGTCGTCGCTCAATCCTTGATGCCCCTGCCCCCCACCCTCACCCCGAACGAGACCGCTCATGAAGCCTTTCATCAACCATCTCGCGCGGCCGCACTGGCTGGCCGCCATGCTGCTGTGCGCCGCCACCTTGTCGCTGTCGGCCTGCGGCGGCGATTCGAACGATGGCACGCCGAGCACCGGCACCCCCGGCACGGCCCAGCCGGATCAACCCGGCCAACCGCCGGCCAACAAGCCGAACCTGCACTGCGCTCCGTAAGCCGCACTGCCTCCCCATCGACTTGCGTTTGAGACCGACATGACTTCCAACACCAACAACGGCAACCGCCGCAACTTCCTCAAGATGGCCGGCACGGGCGCGATTTCCGCCGCCGCGCTGGCCGCCTTCCCGCCGTCGATCCGCCGTGCGCTGGCAATTCCCGCCAACAACGCCACCGGCACGATGCGCGACATCGAACATGTGGTGATCCTGATGCAGGAGAACCGCTCGTTCGACAACTACTTCGGCACGCTGCAGGGCGTGCGCGGCTTTGGTGACCGCTTCCCGATCCCGCTGGCCGGCGGCCTGAACGTCTGGCAGCAGACCTACGTGCCAAGCAGTGGCCCGAGCCGCGTGGTACTGCCGTACTACCTGGACAGCAGCGCCGGCAACGCGCAGCGCGTCTCTGGCACACCGCACAGCTACCCCGATGCGCAAAACGCGTGGGACCTCGGCCGCATGAGCAAGTGGCCGACCTACAAGCAGACGCAGTCGATGGGCTACTACAAGCAGGCCGAGCTGGACTTCCAGTTTGCGCTGGCCAACGCCTTCACGCTGTGCGATGCGTACCACTGCGGCTTCCACGGCGGCACCAACACCAACCGCCTGTTCCACTGGACGGGTACGAACGACCCGACGGGCGCAGCGGGCGGCCCCGTCATCGACAACAGCGGCGACCACCTGGATGCCGGCGTCACCTACAACTGGACGACCTACCCCGAGCGCCTGCAAACCGCCGGCGTATCGTGGAAGGTCTACCAGAACATGCCGGACAACTTCACCGACAACCCGCTCGCCGGCTTCAAGGCGTATCGCGATGCCAACGCCGCGCGCGGCAACGCCAAGGATGGCAGCCCGTTCCCGGCCTACACCCCGGCCGATGAGACGATCAGCCCGCTCATCAAGGGCGTCGGCAACACCATGCCCGACGGCGGTTTCCTGCAGGCACTGAAAGACGACATCGCTGCCGGCCAGTTGCCGCAGGTGTCGTGGATCGTCGCGCCGGCCACGTACTCCGAGCACCCCGGCCCGTCGAGCCCCGTGCAGGGCGCGTGGTACACGCAGGAAGTGCTCAACGCGCTCACCGCCAACCCGGCCGTGTGGAGCAAGACCGTACTCTTCATCAACTTTGACGAGAACGACGGCTTCTTCGACCACGTGCCGCCGCCCGCCGCCCCGGCGTATGACAACGGCGTGCTGGCCGGCAAATCGACGGTGAGCACCGCCGGCGAATACCACACCGACAAGAACCCGTACGGCCCGGGCCCGCGCGTGCCGATGTACATCGTCTCGCCGTGGAGCCGTGGCGGCTGGGTCAACTCACAGGCGTTCGACCACACTTCGGTGCTGCGCTTCCTGGAGCTGCGCTTCAACGTCAAGGAGCCGAACATCAGCGCGTACCGCCGCGCCGTGCTGGGCGACCTGACCAGCGCCTTCAACTTCGTCAACCCGAACAACGAAACGCTGCCGACGCTGCCCAGCCGCGACAAGGCCACCGCAGACAGCATCCGCGCAGCGCAGCAGGCCAAGGCCCAGGTGCCGGTGCCCTCGGTGGCCGCACAGCAACTGCCCGTGCAGGCCACCGGCACGCGCCCCTCGCGCGCTCTGCCGTACGAGCTGCACGTCAGCGCCCGTGAAGACGCCACCAACCGCGCCCTGCGCCTGATCTTCAGCAACACCGGCACGGCCGCCGCCGTCTTCCACGTGTACGACCGCCTGCATCTGGACCGCGTGCCACGCCGCTACGCCGTCGAGCCCGGCAAGATGCTCGACGACGCGTGGGACGTATACACCGCAGACAAGGGCAAGTACGACCTGTGGGTGCTCGGCCCCAACGGCTTCCACCGCGCGTTCTCGGGCGATGTGAGTGCCGTCTCGGCAGCAGGTTCAAGCGCACCGGAAATCCGCGTGTGCTACGACCTGGCCAACGCCGAGGTCTACGTGACGATGATGAACACCGGCACCACCGGCTGCACCTTCACCGTCAAACCCAACGCGTACCGCACCGACGGCCCGTGGACGTTCGACATCCCGGCCGGCAAGCAGCTCGACCAGCACTGGCCGATCGCGCGCCAGGGCAACTGGTACGACTTTACGGTGACGGTGCCGCAGGGCGGCTTCACGCGGCGCTTTGCCGGCCGCATGGAAACCGGCAAGGACAGCGTGTCCGACCCGGCCATGGGCACCTAGGCAGTGAACTAAAAACTAGAAAGATCTGCAGGGAGGAGAACGCGGGCGGCCTTCGCAAGGGGGCCGCCCGTTTCTATTTCAGAGCGCGTGTTGATACGGAAACAGCGCTGCGTTGAAGCCGCCGAGCGCACGCAGATGCGCCCAGTCGAAGCACGGCCCCGGATCCGTCTTGCGGCCCGGCGCAATGTCCGAGTGCCCGGCAATCGCTGCAATCGGATACGCCGCGCAGATCGCCCGCACCAGCGACGCCGTGGTGGCGTACTGCTCGGGCGTGAAGGGCAGATCATCCGTGCCCTCGATCTCGATGCCGACGGAGAAATCGTTGCAGCGCGTACGGCCGAAAAAGTCCGACGCGCCGGCATGCCACGCACGCGCACCACACGGCGCGAACTGCACACACTCACCCGTGCGGCGCACGAAGAAATGCGCCGACACGCGTACGCCGCGCAACTGGTCGAAGTACGGGTGCGCGTCGCAGTCGAGCGTGTTGGTGAAGAAATCGAGCACGTCGTCCGTGCCGAAGTCGGTCACGGACTGCGCAGGCGGCAGGCTGATGTTGTGCAGCACGATCAGGTCGATCGGCATGCCTTCCGGCCGCCCGTCGATATTCGGTGACGGGTGACGGCGCGCGCCGCTCACCCAGCCATCGGCGTCGACGTGCATGACATGCGATTCAGACATCGCCATTCAGGCCGCTGCCAACAGCTTCTATATCGCGCGGGTCACGGATGCCGAGCTGCTGCATGCGATAGCGCAACTGGCGGAATGACAGGCCGAGCAACTTGGCAGCTGCCGTGCGGTTGAAGCCGGTCTGATCCAGCGCCGCCAGGATCACGCTGCGCTCGACCGACTCCAGATACGCCGGCAAGTCGATCGGCAGGGCGATGTTCGGCAGCGACGGTTCCGTTGCTGCGGAAGCAGGCGCGGGCTCGGCGGGCTGTGCCATCGGCTGCGGCATGCCAATCGGGCTCGGCACGGGCGCCGGCATATAGACGGCATCGGGCCAGCCAGTCACGGGCGGCGGCGCCATCGTGTGACCACCCTGCAGACCTTGCGCGGCGGCCTGTGCCTCACGCGTACGGTGGAACAGCGGCGAGCGCTCGATCTCGGCGCCGAGCGCGCCCAGATCATCCACGTCGATCGATTCGCCTTCGGCAAACGCATACGCGCGCTCGAGCAGGTTCTCCAGCTCGCGCACGTTGCCCGGGAACGGATATGCACACAGCTGCTGCAGCGCCGGACGCGTCAGGCGCTTGGGGCGCGGATCGCCGTAGCGGTTGGCAAGCTGCTCCAGCAACACGCCGGCCAGCACGGGCACGTCTTCACCGCGCTCGCGCAGCGTGGGCATGCGCAGCTCCAGCACGTTCAGGCGGTAGAACAAGTCTTCGCGGAAACGGCCGGCGGCCACCAGGCGCGCCAGGTTCTGGTGGCTCGCGCACACCACGCGCACATCGACCGGGTCTTCACGACTCTCGCCGATCTTGCGCACGCGGCGCTCCTGCAGCGCGCGCAGCAGTTTCACCTGCATGGTCAACGGCAGGTCGGCCACTTCATCCAGCATGAGGGTGCCGCCGTTGGCGGCCTGGAAGAAGCCCTGGCGGTCACTGTCGGCACCGGTGAAGGCGCCTTTCACGTAGCCGAAGAATTCGGCTTCCATCAGGTTCTCGGGAATCGCCCCGCAGTTCACGGCCACGAACGGCCGCGACGCACGCGCCGACAGCGCATGGATGGCGCGTGCCGCACGCTCCTTGCCGCTGCCCGACTCCCCGCTGATGACCACCGGCGCCATGCTGCGCGCCAGCCGCATCAGCGAGCGGCGCACCTCCTGCATGGCGGCGGAGTGCCCAGGCAGCAAGTCGTTGGTGCGCTCGGCCAAATCGGAGCTGCCCGGGTCCGGATCACGCTGCTGGCGGCCCAGCGCGTTGAGCACGAGGCTGCGCAGCTGATCGAGTGAGAGCGGCTTGGCAATGTAGTCGAAGGCGCCAGCCTTGAGCGCTTCCACGGCGTTCTCGGCGCTGCCATACGCCGTGATGACGGCCACCGGCGTGCGGTCTGCCGTGGCCGAGAGCTGGCGTACGAGTTCGATGCCCAGGCCATCACCCAGTCGCATATCGGTCAGCACCAGTGCAAAGCGCTGGCGGGACAAGGCCTCGCGCGCTTCGGCCAATCCGCTGGCGAGCACCACGTCGTGCCCCATGCGGCGCAAGGAGATTTCCAACAGCTCGCGCAGGTCGGCTTCGTCATCAACGACGAGAATGGGTTCGCGAACGATGGCGACTTTGGACATGGATCAGCAGAGAAGCAGCCGGCGGTTCATTCCGCAACGGCCAAAGCGGGTTGATCAAACATCAGGGTGATGACGAAGGCGCGACGCGGCAATGTGTCACGCGCCTCCATGGTCAACGCTCCGGTGCGATCGAGCAAGGATTCCAGCGCGATGGCGCCGTACCGGATCTGTGCATCGTTGGCGCTGCACAACTCGCGCGCCATGTAGAGGCCCAGGCCTGTGCCTTGCGCGTCATTCGTGAAGAACGGCTCGAACAGGCTGCGCTGCTGCTCGGTGGGCACTTCGGGGCCGTCATTCCAGATCACGAGTTCAGCGTGCGTCTCATCCAGCGCATAGGCCGCCAGCAGGATCGAGCCCGGCACGCGGCGGCAATAGCGCAGCGCGTTGTCGAGCATGTTGCCGACCACCTGCTGCAGCTGCGCCGGGTCAAACATCACAGGCTTGTCCAGATCCACCGCCAAGCGCAGGAGATTGGGGTTGATCTCGGTCGCCTCACCCGCGCGACGCAGGGCTTCCGCACGCCAGCGCTCCACCACTTCAGGCAGCACCTGCGCGAGTTGCACGCGCACGCGCTCGCCGCGCGGCCGACGCGACAGCATCAGCACGTCGGCGACCACCTGATCGAGCCGGCGCACGTTGTCACGGATGATGCGCAGCAGGCGCGTTTCCACGCCAGAGCCCGGGTGGGTGTCTACCGAGCGCGCATGCTCCCCCTCGCCCGGATCGTCCAGCAGTTCAGCGGCCTGACTGATTGCCGCCAGCGGATTACGGATCTGGTGCGCGACACTCGCCACCAGCCGACCCATCGAGGCGAGCTTTTCCTGCTGCGCCTGCTCAGCCACGCGCTCCCAGCTTTCCACGTGGACCAGCACGGTGTCGTGCAGCTCGTGCCGCAGGAAAGCCTCGTCGTCGGCCGACCAACCTTGCGCTGCCGCGCCGGCCGACTGGTTGCGCAGGCGCAGCATCTCGCCAACCTCCCCCGGCAAGCCCAGGCCGATGGAGCTGACGAGACTATCCATATAGACACTGCGCAGGTTGGCCAGGCTCGGCAGGATAAAGCGCAGGCGCAAGCGGGCATGCAGCGTGCGCCGACCGCCCGGAGCAACTGGCAGCAGATCGAGGATGCGCGGCGCATCATCGTCGCCCGTGGCATCGCCGGCGCCAGAATGGCGGCTCTTGCGGCGCAGCCATTGGCGCAATGTTTCAAGCAGCGGACGCAGATGCGGCACGTCCTTCAGGTCGAACAGCATCGCGCCGCTGTTCACGAAGGCGTTCTGCGGCACGCCCAGCAGCATGGCCGCCGCCGGGTTGGCTGCCACCACGCGGCCATCGGCGCGTACCAGCATCACGCCGTCCTGCATGTCATAGACCATCAGGCGGTTGACCAACTGCTGCAGGCGCAGCTCGCGCTCGCGCGCCATGGTCAGGCGCTCCTGCGCAATCTGCCGGTGCGACAGGCCGTACATCATCGACGCGGCCATCATGTAGACGAGGCCGTACAGCCCCGCCGAAGCCAATCCAGGCGCGATCACCCCATCGCCGAGCATCTGCAGGAACGGATCGGCCAGCACCACCATCGACGCCACCGCCGCCGTGAACAGCGCGAACAACAGACTGGTGAGCGCGCCTGCAGCCAGCACCGGCATCAGGAACACCATCGCCACACTGGCCGACAGACGCGACAGCGTAGCGTACGCCAACCCAAGGAACAGCAGATCAAGCACGACGTCCAACCGTACCCTGAACTGGAACCGCGAGCGCCACCATCCGGCTGCAGCCAGAATCAACAGGGCCACGGCCAAGTACGGCAGCACCAGGCTGAGCAGCGCTTCACTGTTGGGCAGCCCCGCCGTTTCATTGTGCTCGCGCGGCACCATGACAAACAGCAGCAGCACCAGCGCCACGGCCGCACGGCTGAAGGCGAAATAGCGCAGCAGGCGCCACTGGAATTCAGGGGGATCGGGCTCCAGCCAGACCGAGCGCAATGCTCGCCACGCATTCAGGCGTGAGAGCAACGCGCGGAAGCCAGACCGGGGGGAAACGTTGGGCGCCGCGTCCGCATTGACGGGCTTGGACGGCATCTCAGGCTGCGAGCGGGACACCTCAGGCATCACACGCCGCCCCGGTCGGCGTGTTCCGGGCAGCGATAGCGGCCGCCTGACAGCGCCACCATGCTGTTACGCGGGGCATGCACACCGCACACGGCGCACTGCTCGATCGGCTGGGAAGCCTCGCGTTCAGGCGCACGCTTCGTGCTTCCCTGCACCGGCCCTTGCCCAGACGAGCGCGACGAACGCGACGGGCGCTCCCCCAGGCGGCTCAGCCACCACAAACCGGCGAGCAGCATCAGGATCAACAGAACAGGACGGGCCATGAAAGAGAGGGCGACAGCAAAAGAGAAGCTGGAGGAGCCAAGAACGCGCTACACGCGGTGCAGGATGACTTCGAGCACGAAGCGGCTGCCCACGTAGGCCAGCAACAGGATCGAGAATGCCGCCATCACCCAGCGCAGCGCCACGCGCCCGCGCCAGCCACGGAAACGGCGGCCAACCAGGATGCCGCCGAACATCAGCCACGACAGCACGGCGAACACGTTCTTGTGATCGAACTGAAAGGCGCGGTGGAACAGTTGCTCGGAGAACAGCGCGCCGGAAGCGATGGTCAGCGTGAGCAGCACAAAGCCCGCGCCGATCAGGCGGAACAGCAGCTTTTCCAGCGTCAGCAGCGGCGGCAGCAGATCCAGCCAGCGGCTGAACCAGCTCGCCTCTGCGGGGCGGTTGATGGTGTGCAGACGACGCTCGGCGGCCAGCATCAGGATCGCGTGGAACGCCGCTAGCGTGAACAGCCCGTAGGCGACATTGGCGATGGCAAAGTGCAGCTTGAACAGCGGGCTGGCCGCATAGCCGAGGATCTGCGTGCCGGGAAAGGCCAGCGGCAGCAGACTGCCGACCAGCGCCACGGGAATCACCAGCACGCCCAGACCCGCCAGCGAGAAGAACAGGCTCTCGATCCAGAAGATGCCCACGCCCAGCCACAGCATGGCCGACAGCGCATAGGCAAAACCGAACACCATTGCGCTGGCTGGGAAGATGGTCTCGTGCAGCAGAAGGCCATGCGCGGTCAGCGCCGCCAGCAAGGCCCAGCGCCACCAGGTAGGAGCGGCGTCTGCGGTGGGAGGCGGTGGCACAAGCACCGCGGCGCTCGGTGATTGTCCGCCAGCCGCCATGGCGCCAGCAGCGGCGCGGGCGCCAAGCCCGCCCCGCCGTTCGCCATGCCGTGCCCACGCTACCGAAGCGAGGGCGCCATAGAGAAGCGCCGTCAGCGCATACAGTACAATTGCCATTTGCACAGTTTACCGCAGCGCACCCCGGTTTTGGCTGGGGCCCGCCCCCGCCGAAAGCCTCGTCGGGCAGCCACGCGAGATAGACGCATTACGCACATTCCGAGCCGGTGCAAGCCAAGCGCGCACAGGTCTCATCCTCACCCTGTCCCCAATTCCGGATCCCTCACACTGTCATGCTGGATAACCTGACCCAACGGCTCGCGCGCGTGGTCAAGACCATGCGCGGCGAAGCGCGCCTGACCGAAGCCAACACCGCCGAGATGCTGCGCGAAGTCCGCCTGGCACTGCTCGAGGCCGACGTGGCGCTGCCGGTCGTGCGCGAGTTCATTGCCCGCGTCAAGGAAAAGGCGCTCGGCGAAGACGTCATCACCAGCCTCTCGCCGGGCCAGGCGCTGGTCGGCATCGTGCAGCGCGAGCTGACGGCCATCATTGGCGGCCAGGAAGCACTTGAGGGGGCCAATTCGGGCGCCGGCACCACCATCATGGGTGGGCGCGCTGCGGAGCTGAACCTCAACGTCACGCCGCCCGCGATCATCCTGATGGCCGGTCTGCAGGGCGCGGGTAAGACCACCACGGTCGGCAAGCTCGCCAAGTGGCTCAAAGAGAACAAGAAGAAGAAAGTGCTGACGGTGTCGTGCGACGTGTACCGCCCCGCCGCCATCGCGCAGTTGAAGACCGTGTCCGAACAGGTCGGTGCTGACTTCTTCCCCTCGCAGCCTGACCAGAAGCCGGTGGACATTGCCGCTGCCGCGCTGGACTGGGCCAAGAAGCACTACCACGACGTGCTGATCGTCGATACGGCCGGCCGCCTCGGCATCGACGAGGCGATGATGCAGGAGATCGCCGCGCTACACGCCAAGCTCAAGCCGGCCGAAACGCTGTTCGTGGTCGACGCGATGCTCGGCCAGGATGCCGTCAACACCGCCAAGGCCTTCAACGACACCCTGCCGCTGACCGGCGTGGTGCTGACCAAGCTCGATGGCGATGCACGCGGTGGTGCAGCACTGTCGGTGCGTCACATCACGGGCAAGCCGATCAAGTTTGTCGGTGTGGCCGAAAAGCTCGACGGGCTGGAGCCGTTCTACCCCGACCGCATGGCCCAGCGTATTCTGGGCATGGGCGACATCCTCGCGCTGGTGGAAGAAGCCCAGCGCGGTGTCGACATGGAAGAGGCCCAGAAGCTTGCCGCCAAGATCAAGAAGACCGGCGGCTTCGACCTCGAAGACTTCAAGGCCCAGATCGGCCAGATGAAGAAGATGGGCGGCCTGGGCAGCCTGATGGACAAGCTGCCTGCACAGTTTGCACAGCAGGCCCAGGGCGCCAACATGGACCAGGCCGAAAAGCAGGTCCGCCGCATGGAAGGCATCATCAACGCCATGACGCCGGCCGAGCGCGCCAAGCCCGAACTCATCAAGGCCAGCCGCAAGCGCCGCATTGCTGCGGGCGCGGGCGTGCAGGTGCAGGAAGTCAACCGCCTGCTCAACCAGTTCGACCAGATGCAAGGCATGATGAAGAAGCTCAAGGGCGGCGGCATGATGAAGATGATGCGCGCCATGGGCGGTATGAAAGGTGGCATGAAGGGCCTGCTCGGCCGGTAAGCCGACCACCCTGCCCCGATCCGATCGACTTAATTTGTTTCACTGACTGACACGATGCTGAGCGCAGAACAGGCCCGCGAACTCTGGGCCAACTCCGAAGAAATCGTCAGCGAAGACGCCGTGCGCGGCTCGCTGGATCGCATGGCCACCGAGATCACCGAGAAGATCGGCGATACCTTCCCGATGGTGTTGTCCGTGATGGGCGGTGCGGCCGTCTTCACCGGGATGCTGCTGCCCAAGCTGGCATTCCCGCTGGAGTTCGACTACATCCACCTGTCGCGCTATAACAACCAGACCGTGGGCAGCAAAGAAATGCAGTGGCGTGTGGCGCCGCGCGAGTCGGTCAAGGGCCGCACGGTGCTGGTACTCGACGACATCCTCGACGAAGGCGAAACGATGGCCGCCATCCGCTCGCGCATCATCGACATGGGTGCCTCGGAGTTCTACTCCGCTGTGCTGTGCGAGAAGACGCTCGCCAAGGACAAGCCGCTGTACCCGGATTTCTGCGGCTTCAACGTGCCGGATCGCTACGTGTTCGGCTGCGGCATGGACGCCAAGGGCTACTGGCGCAACCTGCCGACCATCCGCGCGCTGAAGAACACCTGACGCGGCGCAGGAACCAACAACAAGAAGGGCGACTCGACGGTCGCCCTTTTCTGTTCCCCTGGGAATTCACCCCACTCACGCGCCGCGACGATAAGGCCGCTCGCGAAGCCACTTGGTGGCGATCCACTTCTCACCGCGCTCGACCGGCAGGCCGGCGTGCAGCGTGTCCTCGTCCAACGTGCCATCGGGGCGTTTGTAGACGAAGAAGACCGCATTGCCCTTGACCGGCGCCACCTCCAGGCCCAGCTTCGGAAAGCCCGTCGCGCCGCCTGCCTGCACGCTGTTCAGGTAGATGACGAGCGTTGCCACGCGCTGGCCGCCCACTTCGAGCTGACGCGCCTCGCCGCTGCGGCCCGGGTTGAAGAAATCGAAGTGCGGCTGGTATTCGCCGCCGGGCTGGTAATGCAGCACCTGGAAGCCTTCGCCGTGTTCGACCGGCACACCGGTGGCCTGGGCGATGCGCGCCTCGATCTTGGCGATGAGCGCATGCTCGCCCACCTGGAACATCGCGCCCTCGCTGGTGCGCGCGGAAATCAGGTTCTCCTCGCCCGTTTCCGGGTTCACCACGGGCGAGCGCTTCAGGCGGTGCTGCCCCAGCGCAATAAGCTGATCGCACTCCTCATCCGACAGGAAGTGCTGAAACAGCACGATGCGCGGTGTCTCCAGCGCGAACAGGATGGGGATGTCGCCATCGGCGGTGCGCACGGCGTTGCTGTTCTCGACGGCCCCGTCGGCAGCTTGCGCAGATTGGGCAGCGGGCGCCGGTACGGGTGCCACGGCGGGCGCGGGCGGGCGTTTGGCAAGCGCCTCGTCCACCACGCGGCGCGCGAAAGCGCGGTCGTAGCCGGACTGCACCATCGAGGCGACCAGCGGATCAGCCTCGAAGCCTTCTGCCACGTGACGCTGCAGCCAGGCGTGCAGCGCGTCGGACATGGTTGCGTACGGTTGGGTGGTAGACATGCGGAGTGACGTGGATGCGGCGAACGAAAAAGATGGCCTTATTGTAGGCCGACCACCATGCAACAGCCGGTCAGGACCCGCCCGCCGAACCTGCTGCAATCCGCAACGGTGAGAACGGATTGCGCGCCGGCACATCCGGCAGCGCCTTGGCACGCGGCGGCTGCGCCTCGGCCGGCACAGGTGCCGATACGGTCAGCGCACTCGACTCCTGGTATTGCCAGCGCTTCCACGCCGCCAGCACCGCATTCGGATACTGCGGCTGGCCTCGGCTGCCGTTGTAGCGGCCCAGTGCCAGATAGAGATTACCGCCTTCGATATCGAGGTAATGACGCAGGATCGTGCAGCCGTAGCGCAGGTTGCTCTGCAGGTGGAACAGCTTGCGGGCGTCATTGTCGCCAATGCTGCGCGTCCAGAACGGCATCACCTGCATCAGGCCCATCGCGCCCGCACTGCTCATGGCGTACTTGCGGAAACCGGACTCCACCTGGATCAGCCCCAGCACCAGCGCCGGGTCCAGCCCTGCACGCTTGGCCTCGTAATACGCGGTTTCGATCAGCTCAACGCGTACCGACGCTTGCGGGATCTTGCCCGACATGCGCACCGACATCTCGGCCAGCCAGCGCAGATAGCCGAGTTGCTCGTCATTGTTCGCGAACACCGGGCGCAGCGGCCGGCTGTCAGCCACGGCAGCGGACAGCGCACTGCGCACCGAATCCGCCAGGTACTCCTCTTTCTGGGCCCCCGCCCACGCCGCCTGCGTGCCCGCGAGCAACGCCCCTGCGCACAGCACAGCGGCGATCGGGCGGGCAGACAGGTAGCGGCGCATGCGGGTCAGCTCCATTACTGCGCGAGACGCGCTTTCAACGTAGCCAGCACATCGGCCGGTGCCACGGCAGTGGCGGCTTCGTCGCGGCGGCCCTGGAATTCCAGCTTGCCTTCCTTCAGGCCGCGGTCGCCCACCACCACGCGGAACGGCACGCCGATCAGTTCCCAGTCGGCGAACATCGCGCCTGGGCGCTCGCCGCGGTCATCCAGCATCACGTCGATACCGGCAGCGACCAGCTCGGCGTGCAGGCGATCGGCTTCTTCGCGCACGGCGTCGGAGCGGTCATAGCCCACCGGGCAGATCACCACCTGGAACGGCGCGATCGACGCCGGCCAGATGATCCCGCGTGCATCGTAGTTCTGCTCGATGGCCGCACCCAGAATCCGCGTGATGCCGATGCCGTAGCAACCCATCACCATCGGCTGGGTCTTGCCGTTTTCGTCGAGGAACGTGGCGTTCATCGCTTCAGAGTAGCGCGTGCCCAGCATGAAGACGTGGCCGACTTCGATGCCGCGGCAGATCGCCAGCGTACCCTTGCCGTCCGGCGAGGCGTCGCCTTCCACCACGTTGCGCAGGTCATGGACTTCAGGCTCGGGCAAGTCACGACCCCAGTTGGCGCCGGTGAAGTGGTAGTCCTCTTCGTTGGCACCGACGACGAAATCGCTCATGGCCGCCGCCGTGCGGTCAGCCACGACCTTGACCGGCAGCTTCGTGCCGATCGGGCCCAGATAGCCGGGGCGCGTGCCGAACGCACGCAGGATTTCGCCTTCGGTGGCGAAGCGGAAATCAGCCAGCCCAGGCACCTTCGATGCCTTGACCTCGTTGAGTTCATGATCGCCACGCAGCAGCAGCAACCAGATCTGGGGCTCGCCGCCCTCGACGTCGGTGGCCAGCACGATCGACTTGATCGTACGTTGCAGCGGAATGCCCAGTTGCTCGGCCACGGCCTCGCATTTGGCACGGCCCGGCGTATGCGTCTTGGTGAGGGCCTCGGCAGCCGCTCCACGCGGCGCAGCCGGTGCCAGGGCTTCAGCGGCCTCGATGTTGGCGGCGTAATCCGAATCCGGGCAGTAGACGATGGCGTCTTCGCCGGTGTCGGCGATCACGTGGAACTCATGCGAGCCCGACCCGCCAATCGCGCCGTTGTCGGCCGCCACGGCGCGGAACTGCAGACCAAAGCGCTGGAAGATACGCGTGTAGGCGTCGTACATCTTCTGGTACGACACCTTCAGGGCTTCCGCATCGCGGTCGAAGGAGTACGCGTCCTTCATGGTGAATTCGCGGCCGCGCATGATGCCGAAGCGAGGACGGCGCTCGTCGCGGAACTTGGTCTGGATCTGGTAGAAGTTGATCGGCAGCTGCTTGTACGAGCGGATCTCGGTACGGGCGATGTCGGTCACCACCTCTTCCGAGGTCGGCTGGACAACAAAGTCGCGCGCGTGGCGATCCTTGAAGCGCAGCAGTTCGTCACCCATCTTGTCCCAGCGACCGGTCTCCTGCCACAGCTCACCCGGCTGGACCACGGGCATCAGCACTTCCACCGCGCCGGCGGCGTTCATTTCCTCGCGGACGATCTGCTCGACCTTGCGGATCACGCGCAGACCCACGGGCATATACGTATAGAGGCCCGCGCCGAGCTTCTTGATCATGCCGGCACGCATCATCAACTTGTGCGACACGATCTCCGCGTCGGCGGGCGCTTCCTTGAGCGTGGAAATGAAGAACTGGGACGCTTTCATGCGACTGACAATAAGGGATGGCGCGGCCATGCAAAGCCGCGAGGACAAGGGCAAAAGCCACCGGAATCAAGGGATACGGCGAGACGCCAGGCGCACATCTGAGCGCGAGGCGCTCCTCCCCCAGGAGGCGCGAGTGAGCGGCAACATTGCGGCATCCGGCCATCAGGACACAGAAGGACGATGCACCGCTCTATAATCGGCGTAATTCTAAAGTATTCGAGGTGCAGTCATGCTCGATCGTGAAGGCTTCCGCCCGAACGTCGGCATCATCCTCATCAACGCAAGAAACGAGGTGTTCTGGGGCAAGCGCATTGGCGAGCACTCCTGGCAGTTTCCACAAGGCGGCATCAAGTACGGTGAGACACCCGAACAAGCGATGTTCCGCGAACTGCACGAAGAAGTCGGCCTGTTGCCAGAACACGTCCGGATCGTCGGTCGCACGCGCGACTGGCTGCGGTATGAGGTGCCGGACAAGTTCATCCGCCGCGAGATTCGCGGCCACTACCGGGGCCAGAAACAGATCTGGTTCCTGCTGCGCATGGTCGGTCGCGACTGCGATATCCAGCTGCGCGCCACCGAGCATCCGGAGTTCGATGCCTGGCGGTGGAGCCAGTACTGGGTGCCGCTGGAAGCCGTGATCGAGTTCAAGCGCGAGGTGTATCAGCTGGCGCTGTCGGAGCTTTCCCGCTTCGTGCAGCGGCAGACTCGTGCGCCGCTGTCTCCGTATGGACGCGGCGGGCAGCACCGCGACCACCGGGCAGACAATCGCAGCAGTAACGAAGGCCGCGATAACCGCCCCGGCGGCCAGAACGCGCGCGGCCCACGCCCTCAAGCGGTGATGACGGTCACCACCACGACGGTCATCGTCGAGACGGTGACGACGTCGGAACCAGCCTCATCCTCCAACCCTGACGACACACGTCCCAAGGACAACTCGTGAATGTGAAGACGACGACACGTGGAGCGCGCCGCGCTCTCGTGCCGCTCGCGCTGGCGACTGCGCTGGCGCTGACGGCATGCGGCCACGCCCCCACCGGCAACATCGAAGACAAGCTGTTGATGGACCCGTTCAACGACAAGCCCTTCAAGGAAGATGCCGTCACCTTCCCCGCACCGCCGGTCGACCGCGACGCTGTGCCGTTTGAGGTGGCCAGCAGCCAATCGCCGCTGCGCTTTGCCATCGATCCGAAATCGGTGTCGATCGGCAAGGACAACGTGGTGCGCTACACCGTGCTGATCACCAGCAAGACCGGCGCGCGCAACGTCAACTACGAAGGCCTGCGCTGCGACACCGCCGAGCGCCGCATCTACGCCACGCTGCGCAACGACACCAATCAGTGGATCGGCAACCGCGCCGTCGACATGAACGAAACCGCAAATGCGGAATCCGCCAGCATGAATGCCTACAAGCCGGCGACCGACTGGCAGCGCGTGGGCAACGGCGGCCCGACGGACTACGCCTCGGCGCTGATGCGCACGTACTTCTGTGACGTACGGTCGGTAGCCGGAGATGGAAAACCCGCGACACTGGTGCGCCGGTTGAAAGACTCGGGGCGAGGGTCTTACGGGCCGTAAGGCGTTGACAGCTTGATCTGAGGGGATGACCCGCTGATGGTTCATCCCCTTTTTGCTTCAGAAGATCAGAGCAGTACCAGGTTGTCCCGGTGCACCAGCTCAGCAGCGCTGACGTAGCCCAGCACCGCCTCGATCTCCGACGATGCCTTGCGCGCAATCAGCCGGGCCTCGGCCGACGAGTAGTTCGTCAGCCCCCGCGCCACCTCGCGTCCGGCGGCATCCACGCAGGAGATCACCTCCCCGCGCGCGAACTCGCCCTGCACTTCGGTCACGCCGATCGGCAGCAACGACTTGCCGCCCGCGGTGAGCTTGTCCACCGCACCAGCGTCCAGCACCACGCGACCACGCAATTGCAGGTGGTCGATCATCCACTGCTTACGAGCCGCCATGCGCCCGGTCTGCGCGCGCAGTTGCGTGCCAATGGCCTCGCCGTTGGCCAGCCGCGCGAGCACGTCGGCCTCACGACCGGAAGCGATGATGGTGTGCGCACCCGATTTGGCCGCACGCTTGGCCGCGAGAATCTTGGTCAGCATGCCGCCCTTGCCGATGCTGGAGCCTGCGCCACCGGCCATCTGTTCCAGGTCGGGCGTGCCGGCTTGCGCCTCGTCAACGAAGCGGGCGTTCGGGTCCTTGCGCGGGTCGGCGGTGTACAAGCCACGCTGGTCGGTCAGGATGATCAGCGCGTCGCCTTCGATCAGGTTGGTGACGAGCGCACCCAGCGTGTCGTTGTCGCCGAATTTGATTTCATCGGTGACGACGGTGTCGTTCTCGTTGATGATCGGCACCACGCCCAGGCTCAGCAGCGTGAGCAGCGTGGAGCGCGCGTTGAGATAACGCTCGCGGTCCGCCAAGTCACCGTGCGTGAGCAGCACCTGCGCCGTGCGGATGCCGTGCCGGGCGAACTCCGATTCGTACACCTGCGCCAAGCCCATCTGCCCGACCGCGGCGGCGGCCTGCAGTTCGTGGATTTCCTTCGGGCGCTTGGTCCAGCCCAGGCGCTGCATACCCTCGGCGATGGCACCGGAGCTCACCAGCACGACCTCCTTGCCGGCCGCACGCAGCGCCGCGATCTGCGCGGCCCAGCGGGCGATGGCCGCCTGGTCCAGACCGCGACCATCGTTGGTAACCAGGCTGGAACCAACCTTGACGACAAGGCGGCGCGCATCGGCAATCAGCGAACGCAGGGCCATGGTGGGCGTGTCTCCGAAGGATGTTGGTGTTGTGTGTTTTATGCGTTGGCGCTGCCGTCGCCGCTGTCATGACTGACGTTGTGCAGCGATGGATCCAGACGTTGGTCAGGTGCAGCTGCTGCGGCATCCTCTTCGGCACGCAGCTCGTCGAGGTACTCCTGAATGGCGTGGACCAGCGCCTGCGTGCCGTCGTGCGTGAGCGCAGAAATGCGGTGCACTGGGCCCTTCCACTTGAAGCGCTTGACGAAGTCCTTCACGCGGGCTTCGCGTTCGTCCTCGGGCACCATGTCGAGCTTGTTGAGCACCAGCCAGCGCGGCTTGTCGAACAACTCGGCATCGTATTTCTTCAACTCGCCGACGATGGCCTTGGCTTCAGCTACCGGGTCGACTGCCTCGTCGAACGGAGCCAGGTCCACCACGTGCAGCAGCACGCGCGTGCGCTGCAGGTGTCGCAGGAACTGGTGACCCAGGCCCGCACCTTCGGCAGCGCCTTCGATCAGGCCAGGAATGTCGGCCACCACGAACGACTTCGACGGACCCGTACGCACCACACCCAGGTTCGGGTGCAGCGTCGTGAACGGGTAATCGGCAATCTTCGGGCGCGCGTTGGAGATGGCGGTGATCAGCGTCGACTTGCCGGCGTTCGGCATGCCGAGCAGGCCCACATCGGCTAGCACCTTCAGTTCGAGGCGCAGGTTGCGGCGCTCGCCGGCCTTGCCGTCGGTCTTCTGGCGCGGTGCGCGGTTGGTACTCGACTTGAAGTGGATGTTGCCCCAGCCGCCCTCGCCGCCCTGCGCGAGGCACAGGCGCTGGCCATCGAGCGTCAGGTCGGCGATCAGTTCTTCCGTGTCGGCGTCATAGATGGCGGTGCCGACCGGCATGCGCAGGGTGATGTCTTCGCCGGCGGCGCCATAGCAATCCGCGCCGCGGCCGTTTTCGCCGTTGCGCGCGAGGTGCTTCTTGGCAAAGCGGTAGTCGATCAGCGTGTTGATGTTGCGATCAGCGACCGCCCACACGCTGCCGCCACGCCCGCCGTCGCCGCCGTCCGGGCCGCCGAACGGGACGAATTTCTCGCGGCGCATCGAGGCGCTACCGTTGCCGCCATCACCAGCGATCACTTCAATCCGGGCTTCGTCGATGAACTTCATGGAGGTCTCCGCCCGTGCGACGTGCGCACGGCAGGTAAAAAAAGAATCGGCGCCACAAGCGCCATCGCTAACAAAACGCGGCTGGAATAACACGCCAGGGACCAGCGTAGCGCCCAGGATCAGGCGTCGCGTTTTGTTAGCGGCCAGAAACGAAAAAGCCCCGCACGGGTGCGGGGCCTTTGCACTACAAGGCTGAATCAGGCCGCCGGAACAACGTCGACGAACTGCTTCTTGCCTTCGCCGCGGTTGGCGAACTTCACGTGGCCATCGACCAGCGCGAAGAGGGTGTGGTCCTTGCCCATGCCGACGTTCACACCAGCGTGGGTGCGGGTGCCGCGTTGGCGAATGATGATGCCGCCAGCATTGATTGCTTGGCCGCCATACACCTTAACGCCCAGGCGCTTCGACTCGGAATCGCGGCCGTTCCGTGTGGAACCGCCGCCTTTTTTCTGTGCCATGACTGAACTCCTATCCGGTTACGTAGACGATGCAGCCTTAGGCCACGATCGAGTCGATACGCAACTCGGTGTAATTTTGACGATGCCCTTGGCGCTTTTGATAGTGCTTACGACGGCGCATCTTGAAGATGTGCACTTTGTCGTGACGACCGTGGGAGATGACGGTGGCTTTGACGGCAGCACCGCTCACCAGAGGCGCACCAACCTTGAGTTGGTCGCCAGCGCCCACTGCGAGCACCTGGTCAAGCGTGATTTCTGCGCCAACGTCCGCCGGTATCTGTTCTACTTTAAGTTTTTCGCCAGCAGCAACCTTGTATTGCTTACCGCCGGTTTTTACGACCGCGTACATTGTCGGACCTCGATAAAAGAACGTTAATTCTTGAACTAAACGTGACTCTTGCGCCGCTTGCAACCCGCCTGCGCGGAAAGCGGGCACAGAGAACTCGCAACTATACAAGAAAAACCCAAGCAAATCAAAGACTAATCGCGTGTTGCCCGCGCAACGGCCTGCCACGCCGCTTGGCTGTGGCCGCACTGCCGGGGCAAGTCACCTGCTTGCTCTATAATCTCGCGGTTTTTGCGCTGCATCGAACGCGCGCAAGCCAATCATCCGTCACACCGCCTTCCGCCGGAATTCGCCTTGACCCAGACCTCCGCCTCCGTCCTGCTCGCCCCTGTCGCTGAAGACATGCGCGCCGTCGATGCCGTGATCCGCCGCCGCCTGGGCTCCGAGGTGGTGCTGATCAACCAGATTGGCGAATACATCATCAGCGCCGGCGGCAAGCGCCTACGCCCGGTGATCCTGCTGCTGGTGGCCAATGCGCTGGGTTACAAGGGCGAGTATCACCACGAGCTGGCCGCGGTGGTCGAGTTCATCCACACCGCCACGCTGCTGCACGACGACGTCGTCGACGAATCCGACCTGCGTCGCGGCCGCAAGACCGCCAACGCCGTGTTCGGCAACGCAGCCAGCGTGCTGGTGGGCGACTTCCTGTACTCGCGCGCCTTCCAGATGATGGTGCAGGCCAACAGCATGCGCATCATGCAGATCTTGGCCGACGCGACCAACATCATCTCCGAGGGCGAGGTCCTGCAACTGCTGAACATGCACGACCCCGACGTGACGGAAGACCGCTACCTGCAGGTGATCCGCTACAAGACCGCCAAGCTGTTCGAGGCCGCCGCACAGATCGGCGCAGTGCTCTCGGGCGCGGATGCCGCTACCGAAGAGGCCGCCGCTGAATACGGCCGCCGTATCGGCACCGCGTTCCAGATCGTCGATGACCTGCTCGACTACACCGCCACCGCCGACCAGATGGGCAAGAACGCCGGAGATGATTTGCGCGAAGGCAAGCCGACGCTGCCGCTTATCTATCTGCTACGCAACGGCACGGAAGAGCAACGCGCGCTGGTGCGCCAGGCGATCGAGCAAGGCGGCACTGAACATTTCGACGCGATCTTCGCCGCTATCCAGGCTTCCGGCGCGCTGGAATACACGCGCCAAGCCGCTGAACGCGAAGCCGCAGCCGCAGAAACGGCAGCAAATGCATTACCCCCTTCCCTTTTCCGCCAGACGCTGATAGACTTGTGTGCTTTCTCGCTGCAACGTCAGTCCTGACCAGCACGAGAACTACGAAGAAGCATCGGGGTGTAGCTTAGCCTGGTAGAGCGCTACGTTCGGGACGTAGAGGCCGGAGGTTCGAATCCTCTCACCCCGACCAGAAATTCCCTTGTCGATCAAGGACATCAAGCCCAGCAACTGCTGGGCTTTTTTGTTTCTGGACGTCCGCCTGCGGCAACGGCTCGCGCAGCCGCCCGCATTGGCGCGACAAACCCCTCTGCTATAGTGGGCGCCTTGCTTTTCTTCCGCTCCGACCTTGGACTCTTGGCCGCTCTGGGCACAAATCGGCGCCGTCGCGCTGCTGCTGTGCTGCTCCGCCTTCTTCTCGATTTCCGAAACCGCGATGATGGCGCTCAACCGCCATCGCCTGCGCCATCTCGCCAAGTCCAACGTCTCGGGCGCGCGCAATACCCAGCAATTGCTCGGCCAGACCGACAAGCTGCTCTCGTTCATCCTGATCGGCAACAGCCTGATCAATACCGCTGTGCCGGTGCTGATCACCACCCTTGCCATCCACTACTTCGGCAATAGCGGGACGACGCTGTCCATCGCCACGGCAGTGGTCGCTTTCCTCATCATCATCTTCTGCGAGATCGCACCCAAGATCGTCGGGGCGACGTACCCGGAGCGCATTGCGTTTCCGGCAAGCTTTGCCATAGCACCGCTGCTGAAGATCACGATGCCGCTGGTGGCTGTGGTCAACGCGCTCGCCATGGGGGTGCTGCGCCTGGCGCGCATCAACACGAAAGCCGCGCCGGAGCAGCGCATGTCCACCGAGGAGCTGCGCACGCTGGTGCTGGAATCGGGCAACTTCATCCCGCACAAGCACCGCAGCATCCTGCTCAACCTGTTCGACCTCGACGCCATCACCGTGGACGATGTGATGACGCCGCGCGCGCGGGTGGAATCGCTCGACCTGTCGCGCCCGATCGACGAGGTGATCCAGCAACTCGAGACCTGCTATCACAACAAACTGCCCGTGTTCGAGCAGGACAGCGACCAGGTGATCGGCATCCTGCATGTGCGCAAGGTGCTGTCGCTGCTGGGCGACACCGAGCTCACGCATGACGACTTTCGTGCACTGCTGGTGCAGCCCTACTTCGTGCCGAGCGGCACGCCCGTATTTCGGCAACTACAGTACTTTCAGGAAAACCGCCGCCGCATCGGCCTGATCGTCAATGAATATGGCGACATGCTGGGGCTGGTGACGCTGGAAGACATCATCGAAGAGATGATTGGTGAGTTCACCACCACGCTGCCGAACGCCGGCAAGCTGGCCTGGGATGCCGAGGGCGCCTATCTTGCTGATGCCGGCATGTCGCTGCGCGACCTGAACCGGCGTTTGGGCCTGACCCTGCCGACCGACGGCCCGAAGACGCTCAACGGGCTGTTGCTGGAAGTGCTGGAGGAGATTCCCGAAGCAACGGTCAGCGTGAAGATTGCTGGGTGCGTGATGGACATCGTGCAGATGGACAGCCAGTCGATCCGCACGGTGCGGCTGCACCGGCCGGCGGCAGGCAAGCGTAGCTGAGACCACTCGCAAGACAGAAACTGGGCCAAAAACTTCAGCCCGGGCGGTTTTCTGCCGATGTGGCACAAATGCAAGCTGCACACTGATGTGCGCTTTACAAATCCAGGGGCGGTCGGCAAACTGCCCCGATTCCGGGCGCCACCCCCCACGAATGGGTGGGGTACCGGCTGCAAACATAGAACAAACTCGCCTTGGGGGGCGGGCGCACATTCTCGGCGGTGGGGCCGGGTGTGCGCTGAAATGGTCGGCTGCAGCCTGACAGACTGGACTCATGACACTCGGACTCGCTCTAGCGCAGAGCCGGCGGATCGCGCCGACGCTACTCACCCAGTTGGAACAGAGCGCGCGCGAAAAACGCACGCAACTGATCGACGAGCTGGTGGGCAGCGGGATCATGAGCGCGCACGATCTGGCCGTGTTCGTGGCCGGCAAGTACCAGATGCCGCTGCTGGACCTAGCCCAGTACAAGCTCGACACCGTGCCGGCCGTCCTATCGGCCAACAAGCACTTCGCCCAGTTGCGCCTGCTGCCGTTGGGCCGCCGCGACAACCGCCTGATCCTGGCCACGTCCGACCCGAGCGACCCCAAGCCGATCGAAGAGCTGCGTCAGAAGATGAACGTGGCAATCGAAACGGTCATCGTCGAACACGACAAGCTGGTGCGCCAGTTGAGCCTCGCCAACGAGGCCCCGGCCGAGATTAAGTCGCTCTTCCCCATGCAGGAGGCGACGCAGATCGAGTATGACGCGGGGGCCGCAGCCGCCACGCGCCGCACCACGCCAGACGGCATCGACGATGCTCCCGTCGTACGTTTCCTGCAAAAGCTCTTTACCGAAGCCCTGCTGCGCGGCGCCTCGGACTTGCATTTCGAGCCGTTTGAAACGTTTTACCGCGTGCGATTCCGCATCGACGGCATCCTGGCGCAGGTGGCACAGCCGCCGCTGGACATCCGCGACAAGATCGCGACCCGCATCAAGGTGCTCTCGCGCCTGGACATTTCCGAGAAACGCGTGCCGCAAGACGGCCGCATGAAGCTGCTCATCACCGTCCCGAAAGACCGCAAGGACAAGGACAACAAGGAGACGGTCGAGCGCGCCATCGACTTCCGGGTGTCGACGCTGCCGACGCTGTTCGGCGAGAAGATCGTGATCCGGATTCTGGAGTCGTCCACCGAGCGGCTCGACATCGACCAACTCGGCTACGAGCCTGAGCAGAAGCAGTTGCTGCTCGACGTAATCAAGCGCCCATACGGCATGGTGCTGGTGACGGGCCCGACCGGCTCGGGCAAGACGGTGTCGCTGTATACCTTCCTGAACAAGCTGAACCAGGGTGACATCAACATTTCCACGGCCGAAGACCCGGCGGAAATCCAGTTGCCCGGCATCAACCAGGTCAACGTGAACGACAAGGCGGGGCTGACTTTTGCGGCGGCGCTCAAATCGTTCCTGCGACAGGATCCGGACATCATCATGGTGGGCGAAATCCGGGATCTGGAAACGGCCGACATTTCGATCAAGGCCGCGCAGACCGGCCACTTGGTGTTCTCCACACTGCACACCAACGATGCACCGACCACGCTGACGCGCCTGATGAACATGGGCGTGGCGCCGTTCAACATCGCGTCGTCGGTGCTGATGATCACGGCGCAGCGCCTGGCGCGCCGGCTGTGCAAGGATTGCAAAAAACCGGGGCCGCTGCCCAAGGAAACGCTGCTCGACGCTGGCTTTACGGAAGCCGATCTCGACGGCTCGTGGCAACCGTATCACCCGGTCGGCTGCGAGACCTGCAATGGCAGCGGCTACAAGGGTCGGGTCGGTATCTATCAGGTCATGCCGATCACCGAGGCAATCCAGGAAATCATCCTGACGCACGGCACCGCATTGCAGATTGCTGAGCAGGCACGCAAGGACGGCGTGCTGTCGCTGCGCGAATCGGGCCTGAGAAAAGTCAAGACGGGACAGACTTCCCTCGAGGAAGTGCTGGCCACCACAAACCAATAAGCGACCAATAATCTTCTCGATCAATCGTTCCCATACCGGGGGGTAGGAACCAACCATGGCCACACGAGCACCCGCCGCAAACCGCGCGGCCGCCGCGCCGGCACGTAAATCTGCCAAGACAAAGGCACCCACGCAGTACATCTTCGAGTGGGAAGGCAAGGACCGCAAAGGCAAGATCTTCAAGGGCGAGATGCGTGCCGAGAGCATCACCGAGGTGAATGCCGTCCTGCGCAAGCAGGGCCTGTCGATCACCAAGTCCAAGCGCCGCCGTGCCGCCCGTGGCAAGAAGATCACGCCGAAGGATGTGGCGTACTTCACGCGCCAGCTCTCGACCATGCTGAAGGCCGGTGTGCCACTGCTGCAATCCGTCGACATCATTGCGAAGGGCCACGCCAACCCGAACTTCACACAGCTGCTGACGGAAATCCGCGTCGACATCGAGTCGGGCAGCAGCATGGCGGCCGCGTTCCGCCGTCATCCGAAGTACTTCGACACGCTGTACTGCAACCTGATCGACGCCGGTGAACAGGGCGGTATTCTCGATGCCCTGCTCGAGCGCCTGTCGATGTATATGGAGAAGTCGCTAGCACTGAAAGCGCAGATCAAGTCGGCCATGATCTACCCGATCTCGGTGCTGACGGTGGCGTTTGCGGTGACGGTGGTGCTGATGATCTTCGTGGTGCCGTCGTTCAAGGGCGTGTTTTCCAGCTTTGGCGCGGATCTGCCGGCCCCGACACTTTTCGTGATCGCAATCTCGGACTTCTTTGTAAAGTGGTGGATTCCCATTGTGCTGGGCCCAGTCATCGGCATTGCACTATTTACACGCGCGTTCAAGAGGTCCGAGAACGTTCAGCGCTCCACACATCGCTTCATTCTGAGAATACCCATCTTCGGCGACATCATCCGCAAGGCAACGATCGCACGCTGGACACGCACGCTGGCTACCATGTTTGCCGCAGGCACACCGTTGGTGGAATCGATGGACTCCGTGGCTGGCGCTGCCGGCAACTGGATCTATCACGATGCCACCCTGGAGATCCAACAGGCGGTGCGCATTGGTACCAGCCTGACCAATGCCATGCAGGCCACCCACGTCTTCGACAACATGGTCCTGCAGATGACGCAGATCGGCGAAGAATCCGGCGCGCTGGACAACATGCTGCTCAAGGTGGCTGAGTTCTACGAGCGCGAGGTGGATGATGCTGTCGCCAACATCTCTACCTTGATCGAGCCAATCATCATCGTCTTCCTGGGTGTGATGATCGGCGGCATGGTGGTGGCGATGTACCTGCCGATCTTCAAGCTTGGTACGGTGGTCTGACGCAATGCCTGATGTCTTTGTCATCCCCACGTTGGCACAACTGCCGGCGTGGTTTGTCATCGGGATGGGCGGGCTGGTTGGCCTGCTCGTCGGCAGCTTCCTCAACGTGGTGATCCACCGGCTGCCGCGCATGATCGAGCGCGAGGAGGCCAACTACATCGCTGAACTGCGCGAGGAACCGCTCCCGCATCCTGACGCGTACAACCTGGTCGTGCCGCGCTCGGCCTGCCCGTCGTGCGGCCACCAGATCAAGGCCGTTGAGAACATTCCCGTGGTGAGCTGGCTGGCGCTGCGTGGGCGCTGCAGCGCCTGCAAGACGTCGATCTCATGGCGCTATCCCGCGGTCGAACTGGTCACCGGCCTGCTCACGGGAGCCTGCTTCTGGCACTTTGGGCCGACCTGGGTGGCGGTGGCTTCGGCCGTGCTGCTGTGGTTCCTGGTCGCCGGCACGATGATCGACGCCGACACCCAACTGTTGCCCGACGCGATCACCCAGCCGTTGCTGTGGCTCGGACTGGGCGTGAACCTGTTCAGCATGTTCGCGCACCTGCACGACGCAGTGATCGGTGCGATGGCCGGCTACCTCTTCCTGTGGTCGATCTACTGGGCCTACAAGCTGCTGCGTGGGCGCGAAGGCATGGGCTATGGAGACTTCAAGCTGATGGCCGCACTCGGCGCGTGGTTCGGCTGGCAGGCGTTGCCGCTGCTCGTGCTGCTGTCTTCGGTGGTGGGGTTGGTCTTCGGGCTGTTCCGCATGGCACGCGGCATCAGCAGCGAAACCCCGTTCTCGTTCGGACCGTTCATTGCCGGCGCCGGCGTGATTGCCCTGCTGGCTGGCCCGCAGTTGGTCATGCTGACGGGGCTCGGGCCCCTGCTGGCACCGTAAAGGCCCCCAGCATGCGCGTGATCGGACTGACCGGCGGCATTGGCAGCGGCAAGAGCTACGTGGCAGACCGCCTGGCCGAGCGCGGCGCTGCCATCGTCGACACCGACGCCATCGCCCACGAGATCAGCGCGCCGGGCGGCGCCGCCATTCCCAAGCTGGTCGAAGCCTTCGGCCCCGGCATCCTACGTGCCGACGGTGCCATGGACCGCGACGCCATGCGCGCCCTCGCCTTCTCCGATGCAACGGCCAAGGCACGGCTCGAGCAGATCACGCATCCGCTGATCCGGGAGATCGCCCTGTCACGTGGCGCAGCCGCGCAGGCGTCGGAGGCACATCCGTACCTCGTCTACGTCGTTCCGTTGCTGGTGGAATCGCTGGCCGGTCATCAAAGCTGGCGCGCGCTGGTCGACCGCATTCTGGTGGTCGACTGCCCGGTCGAAACCCAGATCGCCCGTGTGATCGCCCGCAATGGCCTGCCACGTACGCAAGTGGAGGCCATCATCGCCCGTCAGGCTTCACGCAAGGCCCGCCTGGCTGCCGCCGACGACGTGATCGACAACAGCGGCACGCTGGCCGACCTCCTCCCGCAGATCGACCGACTGGACCAAGCCTGGCGGGCGAGCTGAAACCATCTGAAAGGCGGCAGAACGGGGCCTTGTGGCCCCTTTGCATTGTGATGCGCGAGGGTCTCGCATAGAATGCGGGCAGATCGAAGCCAAACGGGCTTCGTGCCAGCCGAATGCCACCCGAACGGGCACCCAAGTTTTGATCCTGTACGAATATCCCTTCAACGAACGCATTCGAACGCTGCTGCGGCTCGAAGATCTGTTCGAGCGGCTGGATTTCTTTCTCGTGCAGGAACACCCGCTGCAGCATCATGTGGCGCTGACCACGCTGTTCGAGGTGGTCGACGTGGCCGGCCGCGCCGACCTCAAATCCGACCTGCTCAAAGAACTCGATCGCCAGCGCCAGACGCTCACCGCGCTACGCGCCAATCCGCAGATCGACCAGGACGCGCTCGACGCCGTCATCAGCGAGTTGGAAACCGCCTCGGGTAACCTCACCGCCACACACGGCAAGGCCGGCCAGCTCATCGCCGACAACGAGTGGCTGACGAGCATCCGTAGCCGCGCCATCATCCCCGGTGGTACGTGTGAATTTGATCTGCCGGCGTATTTTGCATGGCAACATCATCCGGCCGAGCGCCGCCGCGCCGACATCATCAAATGGGCCCAGCCCCTGGTACCGCTGCGTGACGCCACGATGATCGTGCTGCGCCTGCTGCGTGAGTCGGGCCAGAGTGGCAAGGTCATTGCTAACGCCGGTAGCTATCAGCAGATGCTGTCGGGCCGCGTGTACCAGCTCATGCAGGTGCGCCTGGATGAGTCAGCGCTGGGCTTCATTCCAGAGATCAGCGCCAACAAGTACATGCTCTGGGTACGCTTCACCCAGCAGGATGGTGACCTGCGACCCAAGCCGGTCGATGCGGATATCCCGTTCCAGCTCAAGCTCTGCAACTTCTGAGCCGCGCCATGAATGTGAAGACCGTCAAATGCCCGACCTGCGGCAAGCCAGTACCTTGGGTATCTGAGAGCCGCTACCGTCCATTCTGCTCCGAGCGCTGCAAACAAATCGACCTGGGCGCCTGGGCTGCCGAGCAGTACACGATTCCGGTGGTGGAAGACGACGACCTACCGCCCGACGCGCCGGGCGGTGATCCGAGCGGCAAGCTCAACTAGCCGTCGCTTCCTCACGCATCCATTCGAATACGGGCAGCGTCGCCGGCAGCACCGGATCGACATTGATCGGCAGCATCTGCCAGGCGAAGTCCTGACCTTCCAGCGCCCGCAGCGTGCCTTCCCACGACGTCACCTTGCAGAAGTGCAGCCGCACATACGCGTGCGGATAGTCGTGCTCGATGGTGTGCCACGGCACGCAGGTGCGCAGCGTGACATCCAGCTCTTCCTTCAGCTCACGCGTGAGCGCAGCTTCGACCGATTCGCCCGCCTCCAGCTTGCCGCCAGGAAACTCCCAATAGCCCGCATACGGCTTGCTCTCGGGGCGCTGCGCCAGCAGGAACTGGCCATCCGGCTGCACAAGCACGCCGACGGCGACTTCGGTGATCTTGCGGCCGTCGGGCGTGTGGGTTGGCACACCCGTCGGCGGCACTTGCGTCAGGTTGTCAGTCGACATGCTGCCGCCCATGCTTGCCACCCCAGTCGCGGGCAAACTGCCACGCCACGCGGCCCGAACGCGAACCACGCTCCAGCGCCCAGACCAGCGCATCACCACGTGCCGCGGCGATGTCTTCATCGCTGCAACCGAAGTGCTTGAGCCAGTGACCGACGATGGTCAGGTATTCGTCCTGCTTGGGCGGGTAGAACGACAACCACAACCCAAAACGCTCCGACAGCGAGATCTTCTCTTCCACTACCTCGCCCGGATGGATTTCGCCATCCGACGTGTGCTGGTAGGTCTCGTTGTCCTTCATGTATTCCGGCAGCAGGTGACGCCGGTTGGACGTGGCGTAAATCAGCACGTTGTCCGACTGCGCCGCCACCGAGCCGTCCAGCGCAGACTTCAGCGCCTTGTAGCCCGACTCCCCCTCTTCGAACGAGAGGTCGTCGCAGAAGATCGCGAAGCGCTCGGGGCGCTGCGACAACCGCTCGACGATATCGCCCAGGTCAGCCAGGTCATCCTTGTCGACTTCAACCAGGCGCAGGCCGTCCTTCACGAATGCGTTCAGGCACGCCTTGATGAGCGACGACTTGCCCGTGCCACGCGCGCCTGTGAGCAACACGTTGTTGGCCGGCAGCTTCTGCACAAACTGGCGTGTGTTGGCGACGATGGCGTCCTTCTGACGCTCGATGTTGTGCAAATCGCTCAGATGGATCGGCGGCAGTTGGCGGATCGGCGCGAGATAGCCGATGTTGCCGAACAGGCTCTGGCGCTTCCGCCAACGGAAGGCGACCGCCTCGTTCCAGTCGGCTTCGGTCAGTTCAGGGGGCAGCCACTGCTCAAGCCGCCCCAGGAAGCGGTCGAGCCGTGCGGAAAGATCAGACGACATAGCGGCAGACTCCGGATTACGAGCGGTAATCCGCGTTGATCGACACGTAGTCGTGCGAGAAGTCGCACGTCCACACGGTGGCGGTGGCGTCGCCGCGGCCGAGTGCGATGCGCACGGTGATCTCGGCCTGCTTCATCACGCGCTGGCCGTCTTCTTCGCGGTACTCGGGATTGCGGCCACCGTCACGGGCGACCCACACGTCGTCGAGCCACAGGTTGACGCCATTCACGTCGAGGTCATTGACACCGGCATAGCCGACGGCCGCCAGGATGCGGCCCAGGTTGGGGTCCGATGCGTAGAACGCGGTCTTGACCAGCGGCGAGTGCGCGACCGCGTAGGCGATCTGGCGGCACTCATCCACGTTGCGACCGCCTTCCACCTGGATGGCCATGAACTTGGTGGCGCCCTCGCCGTCGCGCACGATCTTCTGTGCGAGTTCTTGTGCGAGGCCGGTCAGTGCGTCGCGCAGTGCGACGTAGTCGGGGTGCGACTCGGAATCGATGCGCGGCGTGCCGGCGCGCCCCGTGGCAATGATGACGAACGAGTCGTTGGTCGACGTATCGCCGTCCACCGTCACGCTGTTGAACGAGTGGTCGGCTGCGTAGCGCACCAGACCCTGCAGCACGGCTTCGTCGACATTGGCATCGGTGGCGATGAAGCCGAGCATCGTCGCCATGTTCGGGCGGATCATGCCCGCGCCCTTGCTGATGCCCGACATGCGCACCGTCTTGCCCGACAGCGTGCACGTGGCAGACGCGGCCTTGGGTACGGTGTCGGTGGTCATGATCGCTTCGGCGGCGGCCAGCCAGTTGTCCGGCTTGACGTTGGCCTGGGCCGCCGGCAATCCGGCAACGATACGATCAACCGGCAGCGGCTCCAAAATCACGCCCGTCGAGAACGGCAGCACTTGCTCCGCCGACACGCCCAGCAGCTTGGCCACCGCATCGCAGGTCTGGCGTGCATGCGCGAGGCCCGGTGCACCCGTACCCGCGTTGGCGTTGCCCGTATTCACGACGATGGCGCGTGCGCCCTGGCCGCTCGCCAGATGTTCGCGGCACACCTGCACGGGTGCGGCGCAGAAACGGTTCTGCGTGAATACGCCGGCCACGCTCGAACCCTCGGCAATGCGTACCAGCAGCACGTCCTTGCGATTGGCCTTGCGGACACCAGCCTCGGCCCAGCCAAGGTCTACGCCGTCGATCGGCAACAGGGAGTCAGCGGCAGGCGCAACGAGATTCACAGCCATGGAGCACACCTTTCAAATGAGGATGCCCGCATTGCGGGCATCGTGAATCAACAGAAAACGGCAGGAAAATGCGGCGCCGCATTGGCGGCGCGTGTGAGCAGCATCAGGCCAGCTTGCCGTGGCACTGCTTGTACTTCTTGCCCGAACCGCACGGGCACGGATCGTTGCGGCCAACCTTGGGCACTTCGCCTGCCAGCGCCGCAGCAGCAGCCGATGCCGCCGAACGGTGGGCCGGCATGCCCGGCTCTGCACCGTGAATCTCGGCATCGCCAGCAGCCACTTCGGCCAGCTCGTTGAACTCGTCGTGCTTGTACTGCACGTTGCTCAGCGCCGACAGGTCTTCTTCGATCTGCTCCGAAGCCTGCTCCAGTTGCTCCTGCGACTGGATGCGCACCGTGAAAACGATACGCGTGACTTCGTTGCGAATGGTATCGAGCAGGCGGCCGAACAGTTCGAACGACTCGCGCTTGTACTCCTGCTTCGGATCTTTCTGCGCATAGCCGCGCAGGTGGATACCCTGGCGCAGCATGTCCAGCGCGGCCAAGTGCTCGCGCCAGTGCGTATCGAGGCTCTGCAGCATCACCGAACGCTCGAAGCCGGCGAAGGACTCACGGCCAACCTGCGCCACCTTGCCCTCATACACCGCTTCGGCGGCGTCCAGCACCATCTTCAGCAGCGCTTCGTCCTCGATGGACTGGGCGTCTTCCAGCGTCTTCACCAGCGGCAGGTCAACACCCCAGTCGTCACGCAGCGCCTTCTCCAGCCCGGCGACATCCCACTGCTCTTCCATTGTTTCCGCCGGCACGTAGTTGCGGAACAGCTCGGTGAACACGGATTCGCGCAGGTTCTTGACGACATCGCCAATATCGCCTGCCTCCAGGATATCGTTACGCAGCTTGTAGATTTCGCGGCGCTGGTCGTTGGCAACGTCGTCGTACTGCAGCAGTTGCTTGCGGATGTCGAAGTTGCGGCCTTCCACCTTGCGCTGGGCCGATTCGATCGAGCGCGTGACGATGCCGGCTTCGATCGGCTCGCCTTCGGGCATCTTCAGGCGATCCATGATCGCGCGCACGCGGTCGCCCGCGAAGATGCGCAGCAGCTGGTCGTCCAGCGACAGGTAGAAACGCGACGAACCCGGGTCACCCTGACGGCCGGCACGGCCACGGAGCTGGTTGTCGATGCGGCGCGATTCATGGCGCTCGGTGCCGACAATGTGCAGGCCGCCGGCAGCCTTCACCTGCTCGTGCAGCGATTGCCATTCGTCCTGCAGCGTCTTCACGCGCTTGGCCTTTTCTTCGTCGGAGAGCGACGCATCGGCCATCACGAAGCCAGATTGCTTCTCCACGTTGCCGCCCAGCACGATGTCGGTACCGCGACCGGCCATGTTGGTCGCGATGGTGATCGCCTTGGGGCGGCCCGCTTCCGCGATGATGGCGGCCTCGCGCTCGTGCTGCTTGGCATTGAGCACTTGGTGCGGCAGCTTGACCTGGTTCAGCAGGTTCGACAGCAGCTCGGAGTTTTCGATGGACGTCGTGCCCACCAGCACCGGCTGACCGCGCTCGTAGCAATCTTGAATATCGCGGATGACGGCGTCGTAGCGCTCCTTGCCGGTCTTGTAGATCTGATCCTGCAAGTCCTTGCGCTGCGGCGTGCGGTTGGTCGGGATCACCACGGTTTCCAGACCGTAGATCTCCTGGAATTCGTACGCTTCCGTATCCGCCGTGCCGGTCATGCCCGCCAGCTTGGTGTACATGCGGAAGTAGTTCTGGAACGTAATGGTCGCCAGCGTCTGGTTTTCCTGCTGGATCTGCACGCCTTCCTTGGCTTCCACAGCCTGGTGCAGACCGTCGGACCAGCGGCGGCCCGTCATCAGGCGGCCGGTGAATTCATCCACGATGACCACTTCGCCGTTCTGCACCACGTAGTGCTGATCGCGGAAGAACAGGCTGTGCGCGCGCAGGGCGGCGTACAGGTGGTGCATCAGCGTGATGTTCTGCGGCGCGTAGAGCGATTCGCCCTCGCCGATCAGGCCAGCCTGCAGCAGGATCTGCTCAGCCTTTTCGTGGCCCGATTCGGTCAGGTAGACCTGGTGCGATTTCTCGTCGACGTAGTAGTCGCCCGGCTTCTCGACACCCGTACCATCGGCTTTCTCTTCGCCGATCTGGCGCGTGAGCTGGGCCGGGATGCCGTTCATGCGGCGGTACAGGTCGGTGTGGTCTTCAGCCTGGCCGGAGATGATCAGCGGCGTGCGCGCCTCGTCGATCAGGATCGAGTCGACCTCATCGACGATGGCGTAGTTCAGCGGACGCTGCACGCGCTGGCCGGCGTCGTACACCATGTTGTCGCGCAAGTAATCGAAGCCGAACTCGTTGTTGGTACCGTAGGTGATGTCCGACGCGTAAGCGGCTTGCTTCTGGTCGTGGTCCATGGTGGTCAGGTTGACCCCCACCGACAGACCCAGCCAGTTGTAGAGCTGGCCCATCCACTCCGCATCACGCTGCGCGAGGTAGTCGTTGACCGTGATGACGTGCACGCCCTGACCGGAGATGGCATTCAGGTACACCGCCAGCGTCGCCGTGAGCGTCTTGCCTTCGCCCGTGCGCATTTCAGCGATCTTGCCGTCGTGCAAGACCATGCCGCCGATCATCTGCACGTCAAAGTGGCGCATCTTCATCACGCGCTTGCTGGCCTCGCGGCACACGGCAAACGCTTCGGGCAGCAGCGCGTCCAGCGTCTCGCCCTTGGCGAAGCGCTGGCGGAACTCCTCGGTCTTGGCCTGCAGCTCGGTATCGGAGAGCGCCTCGAACTTGGGCTCGAGCGCATTGATCTGCGCCACCTTGCGGCGGTACTGTTTGATCAGCCGCTCATTGCGGCTGCCGAAAATCTTCTTGAGAAGGCCCGTGATCATCGATGGCTAGGGCCGGTGTGCTACCCGAAAAAACGCTTCGCGAGAGACGGCGAAATACAGGCGGCGCAACGGCCCGAATAGGGTTGGCGCAAAGGCGGGAGTTTAGCATGCGCCAACCCCCCGTTTGATGGCAGCAGACCGGCCGGATGTGGCAGGAACGCCGCACTTTCGTGACGCCCCGGAACCAGTCCGGGGCAGCCGCGCAATCACGCTGATTTGGGGACGGGCGCCCCAATTGCAACCCGGCGCAGTCAGTGGCCAGCGGCCGCCATGCTCTTGCCGATATCAGCCGCTGCAACCTGCGGGGCAGGCGTCTTGGTCACGGCCATCTTGGGTTGACCGGTGTTTTCCAGGAAGGCCACCGGATTCTGCGGCACATCGTTGACGTGCACCTCGAAGTGCAGGTGCGACCCGGTGGCACGTCCGGTGCGACCCACCAGCGCGATGCGCTCACCCGCCTTGACGATGTCACCAATCTTCACGAACACCTTGGACGCGTGCGCATACCGCGTCTTCAAGCCGTTGCCGTGGTCGATGTCGACCATGTTGCCGTAATCGCTGCGGTATTCGCTGGCCACCACCACGCCACCAGCCGCCGCCACGATAGGCGTGCCCACAGGCGCGACAAAGTCCACACCGTCATGTTGCGTGCGCCGGCCAGTGAATGGATCGATGCGGGCACCAAAGCCCGACGAGTCATAGCCAACCGCCACCGGGCGCACCGTCGGCATCATCTTGGCGTGAATCTGGCGGTCCATCAGGGTGCTCTCGAGCACGCTGAGGTAATCGTTACGCTGGTCTGCGGAGCGCGTCAGGCGATCGAGCTCGGATTGGATCTCCGGCATCGACACTGCACGAGAGAAAGCGCCCTCCGGCCCACCGCGTCCAGGCTGCGACTTGAAGTCGAACTCGCGCGGCGGGACGCCGGCCAGACCCGATACGCGTGCGCCCAGCGCATCCAGGCGCACCATATGCGCCTGCATTTCGCCGATGCGCGCGGCCATCAGGTTGAGGTTTTCGCGGGTTACGCTGGAGTCGGCACCGGAGGTGCCGGACAGAGCGGCGCCAGGCACCAGGCCCTGCTTGACCGCCAGCCACATCGCCCCGCCCGACAATGCCGCAACGGCCAGCAGCGCCGCACCGATAGCCGCGACGACACTGCGCCGCGACAGGTGCACCGCGCCAGTCTTGCGCGGATGAATCAGGATGATCTGCATCGCTCGCCCATGGCCCCAAGAAGGGACAAAAAAGCCGCCCAACGGCACGAAAGCGCAATGAAGCGCCCTACAATGCCGGCATGCGAATCTTTGTTCATCCCGCTCTCAAGACGCCCATAGCAAAACCGGTCCAGGACTGGCTCTCGGGTGCCGGCTCGGTCGGCCCGCTGATGCAGGCGGCCAAGCAATTGGCGTCGTTGGAAGCGGAGGTGTTGTCGCTCTTGCCGCCCGGCTTGGGCGGCGGCGTGGCAATCGGCGGCATCAAGAACGATGCGCGCGACAGCCGGGAAGCGACCTTGGTGTTGCTCGCCGCACATAGTGCGGCTGCGGCGCGCTTACGGCAGGTGGTACCCACCTTGCTGGAGCGTCTGCAGCGCCGGGGATCGCAGATTACCGCAATTCGTGTACGGGTACAACCGCAGGGCGGAAATGACAGCTTATGGCCACAAGAGACCGAAAAGCCGCCCAAACGCGCCAAGATGACAGCAGTTGGGATCAACAGCCTGGCGGCGCTGGCCAACGAATTACCCGATTCGCCGCTACGCCAAGCCTTGGCGGAGATGGTTGCGAGGCATGTCCCGCCGCGCACGGCACCCAAATGAAAAGCGCCCCGTAGGGCGCTTTTTTCATGCTTGCAATCGCAGCAACCGATCAGGAAAACGCCGGTTGTAACTGCGGCAGAAAGGCGCGCGGTGCTTCTTCCACCTTGTCGAACGTGACGATCTCGTAAGCCGTTTCGTCTGCCAGCAGCGCGCGCAGCAGCGCATTGTTCAAGCCGTGGCCCGACTTGTGCGCCGTATAGGCGGCGATCAGCGGATGCCCCACCACATACAGATCGCCAATTGCGTCGAGAATCTTGTGGCGGACAAACTCATCGCCGTAGCGCAGTTCATCGTTGTTCAGCATGCGGTGCTCGTCGAGCACGATGGCGTTGTCGAGACTGCCACCGCGTGCAAGGCCCACTTCGCGCAGCATCTCGAACTCATGCGCAAAACCGAAAGTGCGCGCACGGGCGATCTCGCGCGTGTAGCTGGTGTCGGCAAAGTCGATTTCGAAGGTCCGGCCGGTCTTGTCGATGGCCGGATGGCGAAACTCGATCGTGAATGCGAGCTTGAAACCGAAATACGGATCCAGGCGGGCGAGCTTGTCGCCCTCACGGATTTCCACCGGCTTGGTCACGCGGATGAAGCGCTTGGCAGCGCCCTGCTCTTCGATGCCTGCCGATTGCAGCAGGAATACAAACGAGGCCGCGCTGCCGTCCATGATGGGAATCTCTTCCTCATCGACGTCGATATACAGGTTGTCGATGCCCAGGCCGGCACACGCCGACATCAGGTGCTCGACGGTCGACACGCGAGCGCCGTCCTTCTGCAGCACGGAAGCCAGGCGGGTGTCGCCAATGGCGCTGGCGCTGGCGGGAATCTCAACAGCCGGGTCGAGGTCGACACGCGTGAACACGATGCCGGTGCCTGCGGCTGCCGGGCGCAACGTCAACGTCACCTTGCGGCCCGAGTGCAACCCGATGCCGACGGTCTTGACGACGGACTTGATGGTGCGTTGTTTCAACATGGCCGCCCTCAACTCACGAATTCTGTACGATTGTTTTTATCTATGCGGTCTGCATAGGTGATAACCCTAAGCATACCATTTTCACACCCCTGCCTTCAAAACGACTTTTGTATCGGGATGTTAGAGGCCTCCGCATTCTGCTCAACCTTAACGCGCGCGAACGCTCAGCAGATGCCCCATCCGTCCTGTGGCGGCGTGCCTGGCGGGCTGGGCTCCGCCATTTGGAGGGTTTTGGCGTGGCGTCAGAGTATCGCCAAGATCGATTCCGCGTCGCTGACAGCAAACTGCCCCGGAGCCTCCACTTGTAGCGCTGTTACCACACCGTCTTTCACGACCATCGCGTAGCGCTGCGAGCGTACACCCATGCCGCGCTTGGAGAGATCCTGGTCCAGGCCGAGCTTGCGGGTGAACTCCGCGCTGCCATCGGCCAGCATGCGGATCTTGTCGTCGGTGCCTTGCGCTTGCGCCCATGCGCCCATCACGAACGCGTCGTTGACGGACACGCACCAGATCTCGTCGACACCCTTCGCACGCAGCGCGTCGTAGTTCGCCACATAGCCCGGCACATGGCGCGCCGAGCAGGTCGGCGTAAAGGCGCCGGGCAGGCCAAAGATGACGACCGTCTTGCCTTCTGCCAGGTGCTCGACCGAAAAGGCGTTGGGTCCGAGCGCGCAGCCATCCTTCTCCACTTGGAAGAACTCGTAGACCGTCGCATCGGGAAGCGGTTGACCAGGCTGGATCATGATGGTGATGAATTGTTGCGCACTGATACCGCGATCATAGAACGAGACCGCCCGCGTGAGGAGATCACGCGGGCGGTCTTGGGAGACAACCACATCAGGAACATTGCACCACACGCGACACGACGAACGGGCACACCCGCCGGGCGGGCTGAACCCTTCCGGGGAGGCGGCCAGAGGCCAGCCCGCCCGGCGGCAACGACTGTGTCCTATTCGTCTACTGATGTCGCGCGCTGTCGACTGTTCAGCGGCAGACCATCACACAACGGCGGTCACGGGAGGGGAGCCGTGAGCCGCACGCGGCGTGGGGTGCCACCGGCAGCCGGACGTGCGCGGGCGCTTTGCCTGACTCAGTCCGCCTGCTTGCGCAGGAATGCCGGAATGTCGTACGTGTCGACGCCCTTTTCCTGCAGTGCTGCCACGTGAGCCGACGCCGACTCACGCGAGCTGCGCCACACGGCCGGGGTGTCGAAGCTGCTGTAGTCCGGCGCGGCCGCCACCGAATGACCCATGGCGCCACCGCCAAAGGCCACCGGCTGGTTATCGGTACCGGTCTTGAGCAACGTCATCGTCTGCTGCTGTTGCTGCTTGTTACGGGCAGCGCGGCCCAGGCCGGTCGCGACCACGGTCACGCGCAGCGCATCGCCCATGGCGTCGTCGTAGACCGTACCGAAAATGACGGTGGCATCTTCCGCGGCATAGCTGCGGATGGTGTTCATCACTTCCTTGGTCTCGGACAGCTTCAGCGAGCGGCTGGCCGTGATATTGACCAGCACGCCGCGCGCGCCCGACAGGTCCACGCCTTCCAGCAGCGGGCTTGCCACAGCTTGCTCGGCGGCCAGGCGTGCACGGTCGACGCCGGACACGGTGGCCGTGCCCATCATCGCCTTGCCTTGTTCGCCCATCACGGTCTTCACGTCTTCAAAGTCGACGTTCACCAGACCGTCGACGTTGATGATTTCCGCAATGCCGGCCACAGCGTTGTGCAGCACATCGTCGGCGCACTGGAAGCACTTGTCCATCTCGGCGTCATCGCCCATGACTTCGAAGAGCTTCTCGTTGAGCACGACGATCAGCGAATCAACGTTGCCTTCGAGTTCGTTGGCACCATGCTCGCCCACCTTCGAGCGGCGTGCACCCTCGAAGTCGAACGGCTTGGAGACCACGCCCACGGTCAGGATGCCCATTTCCTTGGCGATCTGTGCGACCACCGGGGCCGCGCCCGTGCCCGTGCCGCCGCCCATGCCGGCGGTGATGAAGACCATGTGCGCGCCGCGCAGTGCATCGGCGATCTGTTCACGTGCTTCATCTGCGCAGTGCTTGCCGACTTCCGGCTTGGCACCAGCGCCCAGGCCCGTGCTGCCCAGTTGCAGCACGCGCGATGCGGTCGAGCGCTTGAGCGCTTGCGCATCGGTGTTCATGCAGATGAATTCCACGCCTTGCACGCCGCGGCTGATCATGTGCTGCACGGCGTTACCGCCCGCGCCGCCGACGCCGACCACCTTGATGATGGTGCCGTCCTGCATTTCCGTTTCAATCATGTCGAAGTCCATCGTTGCCTCCAGAAGTGATCAGTCCCAGACGATGCAGCCTCCCCGCCGCAACCCCTGGTTCCTGAACAAAAAACATCAAAACAAGAAACTCAACTTGCTCCCGTGTGTGAACACATCGCGGAGCACATCGCCAATCCTCAGCACACGCGTGCTTAGAAATTGCCGATGAACCATTCCTTCATGCGCGTCCAGATCTGCTTGGCCGATCCGGACTGCACAACCACCTTGCGCCCGCGCATGCGTTGCACGCGGCCTTCCTGCAGCAGGCCCATCACCGTGGCGTAACGCGGGCTCTTCACCACCTCGTGCAGGTTGCCGCGGTACTCAGGCACACCCACGCGCACGGGCTTCAAGAACATGTCTTCACCCAGTTCGACCATGCCGGGCATCATTGCGGTGCCCCCGGTGAGGACCACGCCGCTGGAGAGCAATTCCTCGTAACCGGATTCACGCACCACTTGGTGCACGAGCGAGAACAGCTCTTCCACGCGCGGCTCGATCACGGCGGCCAACGCCTGGCGCGAGAGCGTGCGCGGGCCGCGATCGCCCACACCCGGCACGTCGATCATCTCGTCCGGATCGGCCAGCACCTGCTTGGCGATGCCGTACTGGACCTTGATGTCCTCGGCGTCCGGCGTCGGCGTGCGCAGGGCCATGGCGACGTCGTTGGTGATCTGGTCACCGGCGATGGGGATCACAGCCGTATGGCGGATCGCGCCTTCGCTGAAGATGGCGATGTCGGTCGTGCCGCTGCCGATGTCGACCAGCACCACACCGAGTTCCTTTTCGTCTTCGGTCAGCACGGCCAGGCTTGACGCCAGCGGCTGCAGGATCAGGTCGTGCACTTCCAGCCCGCAGCGGCGCACGCACTTGACGATGTTCTGCGCCGCGCTCACCGCGCCCGTCACGATGTGCACCTTCACTTCCAGGCGGATGCCGCTCATGCCGATCGGCTCGCGCACGTCTTCCTGGCCGTCGATGATGAATTCCTGCGTGAGGATGTGCAGGATCTGCTGATCGGTCGGGATGTTGACGGCCTTGGCGGTCTCGATCACGCGCGCCACATCGGTGGAGGTGACTTCCTTGTCCTTGATCGCCACCATGCCGCTCGAATTGAAGCTGCGGATATGGCTGCCGGCGATGCCCGTGAACACCTCGCCGATCTTGCAGTCAGCCATCAGCTCCGCTTCTTCGAGCGCTTTCTGGATCGACTGGACGGTCGCCTCGATATTGACGACCACGCCCTTCTTCAGCCCCTTCGATTCGGTCTGGCCCATGCCGATGACCTCGTAGGCGCCGTCGGGGCGCAGCTCGGCCACCACCGCTACTACCTTGGAGGTGCCGATATCCAGCCCGACCAGAAGATCCTTGTATTCCTTGCTCATCGCGTTTTCTCTGTGCTTCGCGTTGCTTTGTTGTTGGCCACCGGCTTACCCCCCAGCGTGGCTTTCGGCTTTGCGGCACTGTTGGTGCCATTCGTGGTGCCGGGCAACTTGCCCCCCTTGGCCAGCACCGCAGCCTGCGCATCGGTCAGGAAGCGCACACCCGCCGCCCGAACCGCGAACCCGTTGGGGTAACGCAGATCGGCGTATTCAATCTGACCGCCCCAGCGCTGCGTGACCTGCGGCCACGCACGCACAAAGCGGCGGGCACGCGCGGCCAGCGCGGTGCGATCGTCATCATTCAACTCGCGGCCAAACTCGACGACCGTGCCGTTGGACAACCGCGCGCGCCAGGCGTAGCGGTCGGTGAGCGTCACGCTCACGGGCTCGGTGTTCATCGGCTTGAACCACTCGGTCATGGTTTCCAGCTTGTCGACCACTTCCTGCTCGGTACCGTCGGGGCCGGCCAGCGCCACCAGATCAGCGTCGTCTTCCGCCTCGGCCAGGTTGGCAACGAAGACCTCGCCGTACGTATTGACCAGCTTGCCGGAGTCGTTGCCGCCCCACGTGCCCAGCGCTTCGTGTTCCTGGACTTCCACCAGCAGCCCGTTGGGCCACACGCGACGCACGCTGGCGTGGCGCACCCAGGGCACCGATTCGAAGGCCTGCCGCGCGTCGTCCAGGTTCAGCGTGAAGAAGTTGCCGCGCAGCTTGACCAACGCGTTGGCGCGCAGGCTCGGCGCGTTGACGTGGCGCATTTCGCTACCCGCCATCGGCATCACGCGCACCTGCTGCAACTGGAACATCGGACGCTGCATCAGCCAGACCGCCCCCACGCCCAAACCGCCGAGCGCGAGCAGCGCATACAGCGCACTCGCGACGGCGTTGAGGAGACGGGTGTTGTGCCACATAACGTTGTGCTGGCCGGTTCGGCTTACTCAGGTTTCCAATCAGTGCTCGCGTGCAGCTCCAGCGACGCGCTAGCCGCCAGTTGCAACACGAAATCTTCGTAGCTGATGCCCGCAGCGCGCGCGCCCATTGGCACCAGCGAATGGCCGGTCATGCCCGGCGACGTGTTCATCTCCAGCAGGAACGGCGCGTTGTCGGACTTGCGCAGCATGATGTCGGCGCGGCCCCAGCCGCGGCAGCCCAGCCCGCGGTACGCCTGCACCACCAGCGACTGCACTTTGGCGGCCACGTCAGCCGGAATCGGTGCCGGGCATTCGTAGCGCGTGTCGTCGGTGAAGTACTTGTTCTGGTAGTCATAGTTGGCCTGCGGCGCGACGATGCGGATCAGCGGCAGCGCGGTCGCGCTCTCGCCTTCACCGATCACGGGGCAGGTCAGCTCGTCGCCGTCGATGAACTGCTCGGCCATCACGTCACGGTCCAGGCGCGCGGCCTTTTCGTAGGCGGCGGGTAGTTCGGCAGCGCTCGTGACCTTGGTCAGGCCGATCGACGACCCTTCGCGCGCCGGCTTGACGATCAACGGCAGGCCCAGGCGGTCGGCCACGGCTTGCCAGTCGGTGTCGGCCTTGAGCATGACGAAGTCGGGCGTGGGCAGGCCGTGGGTCTGCCATTGGCGCTTGGTGGCTTCCTTGTCCATTGCCAGCGCAGACGCGAGTACGCCGCTGCCGGTATAGGGAATGCCGAATTGTTCGAGCAGCCCCTGGATCGTGCCGTCTTCACCAAAGCGGCCGTGCAGCGAAATCACCACGCGGTCAAAACCCTGCTTGGCAAGCTCAGCCACCGGCTGCAGGCCCGGATCGAACGGATGCGCATCCACGCCACGCGAACGCAGCGCGGCCAGCACACCGTTGCCCGACAGCAGAGAAATCTCCCGCTCGGCCGAACGGCCACCCAGCAGCACGCCGACCTTGCCGAGGGACTTCGGATCAATCGTCGGATGCGGAACGAACGGACCGGTGCTCATGCTGCCGCGCCTCCATTCAGATCGACCACATTCGAGGTGCGTACTTCAGCCTGCCGCGCAACCACCTGACCCGGCACTTGCCCGATCGTCCCTGCACCCATGGTGATGACCACGTCGTTGTCCTGCGCCACATCCAGGATGGCTTGTGGCATTTCTTCAATCTGTTCCACGAACACCGGTTCGATCTTGTTGGCCACGCGCAGCGCGCGGGTGAGCGCACGACCGTCGGCCGCCACGATGGGCGGTTCACCGGCGGCGTACACCTCGGCCAGCAGCAGTGCGTCGACGGTGCCGAGCACCTTCACAAAATCTTCAAAGCAATCGCGCGTGCGCGTGTAGCGGTGCGGCTGGAACGACAGCACGAGGCGACGATCCGGGAACGCGCCGCGTGCGGCAGCCAGCGTGGCAGCCATCTCGACCGGGTGGTGGCCGTAGTCGTCGATGAGCGTGAAGCGGCCCTTGCCGTCGGCGGTCGGCACTTCGCCGTAACGCTGGAAGCGGCGGCCCACGCCGTTGAACTCGGCCAGCGCCTTGACGATGGCCTCGTCCGGCACTTCCAGTTCCGTAGCGATGGCGATGGCGGCCAGCGCGTTCTGCACGTTGTGCAGGCCCGGCAGGTTCAGCGTGATCGACAGCGGCGGCTCGGCATGGCCGTTGAGCTGGCGGATCACCGTGAATTCCATGCGGCCATCCACGGCGCGCGGATTAACGGCACGAATCTGCGCATCTTCGGCAAAGCCATAGCGCACCACCGGCTTGGACACGAACGGCAGGATCTCGCGCACGTTCGGGTCATCCACGCACAGCACGGCAATGCCGTAGAACGGCAGGCGCTGCGTAAACTCGATGAACGCCTGCTTCAGGCGCGAGAAATCGTGCCCGTAGGTCTCCATGTGATCGGCATCGATGTTGGTGATGACCTCGATCACGGGGAACAGGTTGAGGAACGATGCGTCGGACTCATCCGCCTCGGCAACGATGAAGTCGCCGGTGCCCAGCCGCGCGTTGGCGCCAGCGGAATTCAGGCGACCACCGATCACGAAGGTCGGGTCCAGGCCACCTTCGGCCAATACAGAGGCGACCAGGCTGGTGGTGGTCGTCTTGCCGTGCGTACCGGCGATGGCGATGCCCTGCTTCAGGCGCATCAACTCGGCCAGCATCACCGCGCGCGGCACGATGGGGATGCGCTTGGCGCGCGCGGCCAACACTTCCGGGTTGTCACCGCGCACGGCGGTGGAGACTACCACCGCATTGGCGCCGATCACGTGTTCCGGCGCGTGGCCCTGCATGACGGTCGCGCCCAGCGAGGCGAGACGCTGCGTCGCCGCGCTCGTTCCCAAATCCGAGCCCGTCACGCGGTAGCCCAGATTCAGCAGCACCTCGGCGATGCCGCTCATGCCGGCGCCGCCGATGCCCACGAAATGGATGTTCTTAACGATGTGCTTCATCAGTCGATTCCTTCCCTATGCCCGTGCCACCGCAACACACACGTCGGCGACACGCTCGGCCGCTTCCGGCCTTGCCTGCTCACGTGCTTTAGCCGCCATATCGGCTAATTGGGCACGCGTCAGGGACGCGAGTGTATCTGCCAACGAGGCCGGACCCAGTTCCGGCTGAGGCACCAACAAGGCCGCGCCGCGTTCGGACAGGAAGCGCGCGTTGGTGGTCTGGTGGTCGTCCACCGCATGCGGGAACGGCACGAACAACGCCGCGACACCCGCCGCGGCCACTTCAGAAACAGTCATTGCGCCTGCGCGGCAGATCACCAGATCGGCATGCGCATACGCTGCGGCCATGTCGTCGATGAAGGGCACGGCCTGCGCGTGCGTGTCATCAATGCCGGCGGCGGCGTAGTTGGCGCGCAGCGTGTCGATCTGCTTGGCACCGGCCTGGTGGATGACGACCGGGCGCGTATCGGCGGGCAACAGGGCCAGCGCCTTGGGCACCACGTCGTTCAGCGCGGCGGCGCCCAGGCTGCCGCCCACCACCAGCACGCGCAGCGGGCCGGTGCGCTCCGCATAGCGTGCTTGCGGCGACGGCAGCGTCGCCAGATCCGCGCGGATCGGGTTACCGACCCACTCTGCGCCGGCCAGCGCATTCGGGAATGCACACAGCACGCGATCAGCCACGCGCGCGAGCACGCGGTTGGCGAGACCAGCAATCGAGTTCTGTTCGTGCAGCACCAGCGGGCGACCGAGCAGCACGCTCATCATGCCGCCCGGGAAGGTGATATAGCCGCCCATGCCGAGCACCACGTTCGGACGCACGCGGCGCACCACGCCCAGGCTTTGCCAGAAGGCACGCAGCAGGTTCAGCGGCAGCAGGAACTTGGTGACGAGCCCCTTGCCGCGCAAACCACCAAACTGCACCGACTCCAGCGGGAAACCGTGCTTGGGCACGAGTTGGCCTTCCATGCCATTCGCGTTGCCGAGCCAGACCACCTTCCAGCCACGCGCGGCCAGCAGCCTGGCCACCGACAGCGCGGGAAAGATGTGGCCACCGGTACCGCCGGCCATGACGAGAAGGGTGCGCGGCGCGTTGGCCGTCATACCTTGCCCCCACGCATCAGCACGCGGTTCTCATAGTCGATACGCAGCAGCAGCGCGATCGCCACACAGTTCATCAAAATGCCCGAGCCACCGTAGCTGACCATTGGCAGCGTCAGGCCCTTGGTCGGCAGCAACCCCAGGTTCACACCCATATTGATGAAGGCCTGCCAGCCGATCCAGATGCCCAGGCCCTTGGCGACTAGGCCAGCGAACGTGCGATCGAGCTGCAGCGCAGTGCGGCCGATCTCGAACGCGCGGCGCACCATCCAATAGAAGAGCAGGATCACGATCAGCACGCCGATGAAGCCAAGCTCCTCGCCGATCACAGCGAGGATGAAGTCGGTATGGGCTTCTGGCAGGTAGTGCAGCTTTTCGATGCTGCCGCCCAGGCCAACGCCGGTCCACTCACCGCGGCCGAAGGCGATGAGCGAGTGCGTGAGCTGGTACGCCTTGCCCTGTGCGTATTCCTCTTGCCACGGATTCAGGTACGCGAAGATCCGCTCACGCCGCCAGGGCGACAGCAGAACCAGCAGCGAGAACGTCGACACCGCCGTCAGCACCAGCCCGCCGAACAGCTTGCCGTTGACGCCGCCCAGGAACAGGATGCCCATCGCCACGGCCGCGATCACCAAGAACGCGCCCATGTCGGGCTCCAGCAGCAGCAGCGCCCCAACAAACGCCACCGCCACGCCCATCGGCAGGAAGCCCTTGCGCACGCTCTGCATCCAGTCCTGCTTGCGCACGGTGTAATTGGCCGCGTACAGCACCACGGCCAGCTTCATCAGCTCGGACGGCTGGAAGTTCATCACGCCCAACGGCAGCCAGCGGCGCGCGCCGTTCACGCCCTTGCCCACGTGCGGGATCAGCACCACGATCAGCATCACCAGCGCGATGATGAACAGCTTGGGCGCGTACTTATCCCAAAATTTGACCGGAATCTGGAAGGCCACGACAGCACCCACCACGCCAATCACCAGGGAGAAGATGTGGCGCGTCAGGAAGTGCCCGTTGCTGTAGTTGGCGTACTTGGGCGAATCAGGCAGCGCGATCGACGCCGAATACACCATCACCAACCCAAGGCCGAGCAGCACGATTGCCACCCACATCAGCGGCTGGTCGTACTCCATCATCTTCGAGCGTGTGGGCTTGACGCCCGAGACGGCATCGCGCAGGCCGCCCCACGCGTTGCCGATGGTTGCGCCGATGAAGCCACTGCGCTTGATCTGGGTGTCGCTCATAGGAGGACTCCTCGGTCGGCGGCGAGTGCCACCACGGCTTCGTGGAAGACCTGCGCGCGATGTTCGTAGTTACGGAACATGTCGAAGCTCGCGCACGCCGGCGAGAGCAGCACGGCATCGCCCGGTTGCGCGCGATCGGCGGCTTCAAACACGGCGGCTTCCAGCGTCGGGGCGTCAACCAGCGTGACACCGGTATTGGCCAGCGCTTCGCGGATCTGCGGTGCATCGCGCCCGATCAGGACGACGGCGCGCGCGTATTGCGCGACCGGCTCGGCCAGCGGTGAAAAGTCCTGGCCCTTGCCCTCGCCTCCAGCGATCAGCACCACGTGCTTGGACAGGCCCGACAGCGCCGCCACCGTCGCGCCGACGTTGGTGCCCTTGCTGTCGTCAAAGAATTCGATGTCATCAAACGCGGCGATCAGCTCGACGCGGTGCGGCTCGCCGGCGTAGTCGCGCAGACCGTGCAACAGCGCGCTGACCGGCAGGCCGATCGCGCGGCACAACGCCAGCGCGGCCATCGCGTTGGTGGCGTTGTGCAGGCCACGAATGCGCAGCGCATCGGCGGGCATCAGGCGCTTGAGGCGCACGGGCACTGGTGCGGCCGGCGTTGTGTCACCCTTCTTTCGGCGGACCGGCTTTGTCGGCAGATCATCCTCATCGGCTTCTGCCAGCACGATCCACGGCATACCGCCTTCACGCAGCAGGCCGAGCGCATCGGGCGTGGCTGGTTCGTCCGTGCCGAACGTCACATCGCCGCCCTTGCTCGCGAATGCCATCACACCGGCGTCCTGACGGTTCAGCACGCGCACGGTGCCGGCGCCGAAGATGCGGCCTTTGGCAGCCGCGTAGGCTTCCATCGTGCCGTGCCAGTCGAGGTGATCCTGCGTGATGTTCAGGATGGTGGCGGCGTCGGCATCCAGCGTATGCGTGGTTTCCAGTTGGAAGCTGGAAAGCTCCAGCACCCACACGTCCGGCAGCGTGCCGGCGTCAACACACTCGGTGAGCTTGTCCAGCGCCGACGGGCTGATATTGCCCGCCACGCCAACGGTCTTGCCGGCGCGTTCAGCCAAAGCGCCGGTGAGCGCGGTGGTGGTCGTCTTGCCGTTGGTGCCGGTGATAGCCAGCACGCGCGGCGCGTAGCCCTGCGCGGACTTGAGGCCGGCGAGTGCACGCGCAAACAGTTCGATCTCGCCCCACACCGGCACAGCGCGCTCGTTAGCGGCGGCCAGCAGCGCAGCGACGTTGGCGTCCAGTGGCGACAGGCCGGGGCTGATCGCCACCAGCGTCGCACCTTCCAGCAGCGACACGGCAAACGGGCCGCTCACGAATTCCGCATCCGGCACATGCGCACGCAGCGTCGGCAGGTTGGCGGGCGCCTCGCGCGTGTCAGCCACGCGCACGCGTGCACCGTGGCGTGCGCACCAGCGCGCCATCGCCAGGCCGGATTCGCCCAGACCGAGCACCAGCACAAACGGCGATTCCTGCTCGCCGAACATGCGCGGCTCCTGCACGGTCTCGGCGGCGGGCATCGACTCGGTAGAGTCGAACGTGGCGGCCACAGCTTCCACGTCCGCACCCACGACGGACTCAGCCGCCGCTTCCGTCAGCGTCGGTTCCATGTCGTCGGGATGGGCGATGGGTTCGGTCATGTCCGTGCTCATCGCAGCTTCAGGGTCGACAGGCCAATCAGCACCAGCAGCATGGTGATGATCCAGAAGCGCACGACCACCTGCGTCTCCTTCCAGCCGGAGAGCTCAAAGTGATGGTGCAGCGGCGCCATGCGGAAGAGGCGTCGGCCCTCGCCGTAACGCTTCTTGGTGAACTTGAACCAAGTCACCTGCAGCATCACCGAGAGCGTCTCGACCACGAAGATGCCGCCCATGATGAACAGAACGATCTCCTGGCGCACGATTACCGCGATGGTGCCGAGCGCGCCGCCCAGCGCCAGCGCGCCGACGTCACCCATGAACACCTGTGCCGGATGTGCGTTGAACCACAGGAAGGCAAGCCCCGCCCCGGCCATCGCCGAGCAGAAAATCAGCAGCTCGCCCGCGCCCGGAATGTGCGGGAACAGCAGGTACTTGCTGTAGACGGCGCTGCCCATCACGTAGGCGAAGATGCCCAACGCGCTACCCACCAGCACAACCGGCATGATGACGAGACCATCAAGGCCGTCGGTCAGGTTCACCGCGTTGCTGGAACCGACGATCACGAGGTACGTCAGGATGATGAAACCGAACACGCCCAGCGGGTAGCTGATCTCTTTGAAGAACGGCACGATCAGGTGCGACTTGGCTGGCAAGTTCAGCGAGAAGCCGCTGCGCACCCAGTCCAGGAAGAGTTCGAGCACGCGCATGTTGCTCGTCTCGGACACCGAGAACGCCAGGTACGCGGCAGCAAACAGGCCGATCACGGTCTGCCAGAAGAACTTCTCGCGCGAGGACATGCCTTTCGGGTCACGATGCACGACCTTGCGATAGTCATCCACCCAGCCGATGGCGCCGTAGCCGAGGGTGACGAGCAGCACGATCCAGATGAAGCGGTTGCCCCAGTCCGCCCACAGCAGCGTGGACACAGCAATGCCGATGAGCACCAGCACACCGCCCATGGTGGGTGTGCCAGCCTTGACCAGGTGGGTCTGCGGGCCATAGCTGCGCACAGCCTGACCAACCTTCATTTCCGTCAGACGACGGATCACCCACGGCCCGAACCCGAGGCCGATCACCAGTGCCGTGAGGGATGCCATCACGGCCCGGAACGTCAGATAGTTGAAGACGCGCAGGAAGCCGTAGTCGTTCTGCAGCCATTGCGCCAATGCCAATAACATGGGTTCTTGCTTCCCTTAATGCTTCTGTTGCGTGGTGGAATCAGCCGGCGACGCTGCAGCCGGGTCTTTCAAGACCAGCGCTTCGACAATGCGTTCCATCCGCATGAAGCGCGAGCCCTTCACCAATACCGTCGCGCCCGGCGCAATGTCCGGCACGCCTTGTTCAATCAATGCTTCGGCGGACGCGAAATGCCTAGCGCCGGCGCCGAAGGCATCCACCGTGTGTTTCGCCAGTTCGCCCGTTGCGAGCACCGCATCGATGCCGTGCTCGCGCGCATATGCGCCAATCTCTTCGTGGAATGCCGGGCCTTGCGAACCAACCTCGCCCATGTCACCCAGCACCAGCCAGCGCGGTGCCGGCAGTGTGACCAGCGCATCGATGGCGGCGCGCATGGAGTCGGGATTCGCGTTGTACGTGTCGTCGATGACGAGACCGCCGCGGGCGCCCGGCTTGCGCTGCAGCCGGCCCTTGACCGGCGCGAAGTGGCTCAGCGCCTGCGCGATCACCTGGGGCGCAACACCCGCCGCCAGCGCACACGCGGTGGCCGCCAGCGCATTGCGCGCGTTGTGCACGCCAAGCAGCGGCAGCGTGAAGGCAAAGTGCTGACCCGGCGCTTGCACATCCATGTGCTGACCGTCGGCGGTGTCGGTCACCACACCGGTCACCGCGCCCGCTTCGATACCGAAATCGAGCACGCGGCGCGATCCTGCTGCCGCTTGCCACACCGGTGCGTATTCACCACCGTTGGCCGCATCACGCGGGAACACCGCCACGCCATCAGCCGGCAACGCGGCCAGCACGGCGGCATGTTCTTCGGCCACCGCTTCCACGCTGACCATGAATTCCTGGTGCTCGCGCTGTGCGTTGTTGATCATTGCCACGGTCGGCTGGGCGATGGTGGCCAGCACCGCCGTCTCGCCCGGGTGGTTCATGCCCAGCTCAAGCACGGCCAGCTTGTGCTGCGCGTTCAGGCGGAACAGCGTGAGCGGCAAGCCAATGTCGTTGTTGAAGTTGCCAGCGGTCGCCAAGCGAGCGTCTTCGCCCACGGCCTGCGCGAAGATCGCGGAGATCATCTCCTTGACCGTCGTCTTGCCGTTGCTGCCCGTGACGGCCACCACCGGAATCGGGAACTGGCGGCGCCAACCAGCGGCAAGCTGGCCCAGCGCGATGCGTGTGTCTGCCACCGTCAGCACGGCGACGTTGCTCGCATCCAGCGTGTCAGACAGCGCACGCGACACCAGCACCGCGGCGGCGCCACGCGCGATCACATCCGGCAGAAAATCGTGCGCATCGAAACGCTCGCCGATCAAGGCGACGAACAGGTCGCCGGGCTCGACCGCACGGCTGTCGGTCGTCACGCGGCGAATGGCCGTGTCCGGGCCGACGAGGTGCGCGCCGGCCATCCAGGCGGCAGCATCCGTGGCTTGCATCATCACGTTACGGGTGACGCTCATGCGTTCACCCCGCGTGCAGCCAGTGCCAGGCGCACATGTTCCTGGTCGGAGAACGGACGCTTGCGGCCCGCAATCTCCTGCGTCGACTCATGCCCCTTGCCGGCCACGACGATCACGTCGTGCGCATCGGCGTGGCGCACCGCGTGCAGGATGGCAGCGGCGCGATCTTCGATCTGCGTGGCGGCATACGGATCGTCCATGCCATCGGCGATCTCGTCGAGGATGTGTTGCGGGTCTTCGCTGCGCGGGTTGTCGGAAGTCAGCACCACGTGCTGCGCCAGCCGCTCGGCGATACCGCCCATCTGCGGGCGCTTGCCCGGATCGCGATCGCCGCCGCAGCCGAACACGGCCCACAGCTTGCCGCCGCGCGCCTCGGTAATCGGTGCGAGTGCGCGCAGCGTCTGTTCCAGCGCATCAGGCGTGTGAGCGTAGTCGACCACCACCAGCGGGCCGTCTTCGCCGCCGAAGCGCTCCATGCGGCCGCTTACCGGCTGCAGTTTTTCCAGGCGCGCGATGGCGTCCTGCCACGGCACACCAGCCGCCAGCAAGGCGCCCAGCACACCCAGCAGATTGGAGACGTTGAACAGGCCGACCGTCGGCGCATGCACCGTCGCGTGGCCAAACGAACCGTCCACATCGAAGGTCGTACCGGTGCGATGTGCACGTACGTTGGTGGCGCGCAGCCAGTGCTTGGCGCCGTGCCGCGAGGCCGCATCGCCATCGATGCCGTATTCGAGGGTCTCGATACCCGCGCGGGCGTTTTGCAGCAAGCGCACACCGGCCGCGTCGTCGCGGTTGATGACGGCAGCTCGCAGGTCAGGCCAGTTGAACAGGCGTGCCTTGGCGAGTTCGTACTCGGCCATGGTGCCGTGGTAGTCGAGGTGGTCTTGCGTGAGGTTCGTGAACACCGCGATATCGAAACGCGTACCGTCAGCGCGGCCCTGCTCCAGCCCGTGCGAGGACACCTCCATCGCGATGGCGCGTGCGCCGGCACGATGCAGGTCGGCCAGGCTGTGCTGCAGCTGAATGGCATCCGGCGTGGTGAAGCCGGTGGCCGCCAGCGCGTCGACAAACCCGGTGCCGAGCGTACCCACCACTGCGCAACGCTCGCCCTGTTTGGTGAGCGCCTGCGCGATCCACTGCGAGCACGACGTCTTGCCGTTGGTGCCCGTCACGCCGACCACGCGCAGCGCATCCGACCCAGGCACGCCATACCACTGCGCAGCCAGCGGCCCAGCCAGCTCAGCCAGGCCGTCCACCGGCAGAATGCGCACTGGGGCGTCGGCCGGCATCGCGTAGCCGTGCGCTTCGGCCAGCACGGCGGAAGCGCCAGCCGCGATGGCCTGTGGAATATGCGGGCGCCCGTCTCCATGCTGGCGCACGTTGCCCAGCACGTAGGCGACAAACACATCGCCTGTCTTGAGCTTGCGCGTGTCGCTGGTGATGTCTGCGCCGGCCGGCACCTGCGCGCGCAGCCAGTCCAGCACCGGCGTGAGGCGCGCGGCGATGGATGGGCGATCGGAATTCACGGTCGTTGATCGGGCCGTCATTGCAGCCCCCCCACAGGTTCTTCCGGCACCTCCGGGGACATCACGAGCTGACGCACGGGCGAATCCGGCGGCACGTTCAAGGCGCGCAGGGTGCCGCCCACGATCTGAGAGAACACTGGGCCGGCCGCCCCGCCGCCGTAGCGGTTACCCACCGTGGGCTCGTCCACGCTCACCGCCACGATGATGCGCGGGTTCGACATCGGCGCCAGGCCAATAAACGAGGCGCGATACTTGGAGCGGTCATAGCCGCGGCCGGTGTGCTTCCAGGCCGTGCCGGTCTTGCCGCCCACGCGGTAACCCATCACCTGCGCCTGGGGTGCGGTGCCGCCGGGTGCCGTCACCGTCTCCAGCATCTGACGCACCTGCCGCGCCACTTCCGGCGAGATCACGCGCTCGCCCTGCGGCGGCTGGCCGTTGGTGCGGTACATCGTGACCGGGATCAGCTCGCCATCGTGCGCGAAGATGGTGTACGCATGGGCAATCTGGAACAGCGACACCGACAGGCCGTAGCCATACGACATGGTCGCCTGCTCGATACGGCGCCACTTGTTGGCCGGCCGCAGCCGCCCCGCCACCGCGCCCGGAAAGCCAATCTTCGGCGCCTGCCCCAGGCCGACGCTGGTGAACATGTCCCACATTTCCTGTGGCTTGAGCGTCATCGCGATCTTGGTCGTGCCGATGTTGCTCGAGTGCTGGATGACCTGCGCGACCGTCAACGTGCCGTAGTTGCTCGTATCGGAAATGGTCGCGCCTTCAAAGTTGTATTTGCCGTTGGTCTGCACCAGCGTGGTGGGCGTCACGCGTTTGAGCTGCAGCGCCAGGCTGATGGTGATCGGCTTCATCATCGAGCCGGGCTCGAAGGTGTCGGTCAGCACGCGGTTGCGCAACTGCTCGCCCGACAGGCGGGTGCGGTCGTTCGGGTTGTAGGTCGGATAGTTCGCCAGTGCCAGCACTTCACCGGTCTGGGCGTCCAGCACGATGGCGCTCGCTGCCTTGGCATGGGTGCGCTCGATGGCGGCCTTCAGTTCATTGAAGGTCAGATACTGGATCTTGGCATCGATCGACAGCGTCTGATCGTGGCCGTCGCGCGGCGCCTTAAGCACGCCCACGTCTTCTACCACGCGGCCGAGGCGGTCCTTGATCACCTGTCGCTGGCCGGCAGCCCCCGCGAGGTCAGCCTCGTGCGCAAGCTCCATGCCTTCCTGGCCCTTGTCCTCAACGTTGGTGAAACCAACGATGTGTGCCATCGCCTCCCCTTCCGGGTAGAAGCGCTTGTACTCACGTGTCTGATAGATACCGTCGATCTTCAATGCAGCAATCTGGTCGGCAACCTCAGGCAGCACCTGGCGCTTGAGGTAGACGAAGCCCTTGTCTTCGCCCAGCTTGGCAGCCAGTTCCTTATTGTTCATGCCAAGCAGCTTGGCGAGCTTCTGCATGTCGCTGCCAGGCACGTCATTGGGCACGTCTTCCGGCACGGCCCAGATGGCCTTCACCGGCAGGCTGGTGGCCAGCACCAAACCATTGCGATCAAGGATCTTGCCGCGCGTGGCCGGCAGCTCCAGCGTGCGCTGGAAGCGCTTCTTGCCTTCGGCCTCGTAAAAGCGGTTGCCCGGGCCCTGAATCCACAGCGCACGACCGATCAACGCCATGAACGCCGCGAACATCAGGAAGACGACCAACTTCGAGCGCCACATCGGCAAGCGCAGGCCCAGCACCGGGCTGGCGGAGAACTGGCCCAGGCGCGCGCGCGCCGTGGTGCCATTGGATTTGCGTGCGCCGCTCATGGCCGGACTCCTGAAGCCGTGGGCGCGCTGGCCGCGGCGGAGGCATCGGCCCCGGCCACCGGCACATCGGCAAACCCCTGCAGATACTGCGTACGACCCGCCTGCGCGGGCGACATCTTCAATTGCTTGCTCGCAATGTCAGCAATGCGAGCGCTCTTGCCCAGCGCGCTCTGCTCATATTGCAGGCGCGACCAGTCAGTGTTGAGTTGCTTTTCTTCCGCCTGCGCGCGATCCAGCGCGACAAACAGTTGCCGCGCCTGATGCTGCGAGCTGACCAGCGACAGCGCGCACAGCACCAGCGCGGTCAGCAGGAACATGTTCAGGCGGTTCATGGCGTGCGTCTCCGTCGGCTCAGCAGCGCTCAGCCACGCGCATGATGGCCGAGCGCGCGCGCGGGTTGGCCGACACCTCGGCCTCCGACGGCTTCACACGGCCGAGCAAGCGCAACTGCGGCGCCGGCAGCTCATGCGCACGCAGCGGCATTCGACGCATTTCTGGCGCGGCGGATTGCTCCGGGCGCGCCAGGGCCTGCATGAAGCGCTTGACGATGCGGTCTTCCAGCGAATGGAAGCTGATCACGACGAGACGTCCCCCCTGTTCCAGGCGATCAAAGGCAGCCTTCAGACCGGTTTCGAGGTCCGCAAGCTCTTGATTGACGTGAATCCGTAAAGCTTGAAAGGTGCGGGTCGCAGGGTCTTGACCCTTCTCGCGTGTCTTGACGGCTTGCGCCACGAGCGCGGCAAGCTCGGATGTGCGATCGAGAGGACCTCGATCCCCGGATTGGCCCCGGCGAGCAACAATCGCCTTTGCAATCTGTACAGCAAACCGTTCTTCCCCATAGTCCCGTATCACCCTCGCAATGTCGCGCTCATCAGCCTCGGCCAGCCATTGGGCTGCGGTGATGCCGCGCGTGGTGTCCATCCGCATGTCGAGCGGGCCATCCATCCGGAACGAGAAGCCACGTGCGCCTTCGTCGATCTGCGGCGAGCTGATGCCCAGATCGAGCAGCACGCCGGCCACCCGTTCCACGCCGCGCGCGTCCAAGCACTCGGCCATCTGCGCGAAGCTGTCATGCTCAATAGCGAAGCGGGCATCCTGGATGGTGCCCGCTTCGGAGATTGCTGCCGGGTCCTTGTCGAAGGCGACAAGTCTGCCGCCGGGCCCCAGCCGTTCCAGGATGCGCCGGCTGTGCCCGCCTCTCCCGAAAGTTCCATCGATATACATGCCGTCGTCGCGCCAGATCAGCGCATCGACCGCTTCGTCTAAGAGCACCGTCTGATGGCGCAGTCCCGTACTGGCTTGGGTTGTCATCTCGCGTCATCAAAAGGAGAAATTCTTGAGGGCGTCGGGCATGCCTTGCGCCATGGCGGCTTGCTCCTTCGCGGTGTACGTGGCGGCGTCCCAGACTTCGAAGTGGCTGCCCATGCCGAGCAGCATCACGTCGCGTTCCAGAGCGGCCGCCGTGCGTAGTTCCGGCGTGATGAGAACGCGGCCGGCGGTATCGAGCTCCACGTCAGCGGCGCTGCCCAGGAAGATCCGCTTCCACCAGTGGGCTTCCATCGGCAGCGCGGCAATGCGCTCGCGAAAGCGCTCCCACTCGGGGCGCGGAAACAGCATGAGGCAACCGTCCGGGTGCTTGGTCACAGTCACCCGGCCCTCGGCCTGCAGCTGAAGCGCTTCGCGGTGCCGCGACGGAATGGACATCCGCCCTTTGGCATCCAGCGTCAGCGCCGACGCACCCTGGAACACGTTGGATTCTCTCTCCGGTCGGCGGGGTTACCGCCTTCAATTGGCTCGCAAAACCGCCTCTTCAAACCACAAAACTACACTTTCTGACACTGTTTCCCACTTTAGAGGAACCATTTTAGGCGGTCAAGGCTTGTCAGGGGCTGCGAGAGGGAAAATTTGCAATCAGAACAATGACTTAGCGATTCCCGGCAGAGCGCCCCTGCCACTTTTCCCAATCAAATGAAGGAGATAGCGTGATTTATGTAGAAACCACGTGAGAGAACAGCGCGCGACAAAGCCCGCAGCGGCAGGCAAAGGGCCACTGCAGCGCAAGTCGGGCGAATGGTGGAGAGCGGGTTGCCGCCGGGTGGCGGCATGCGGCTCAGATGCGGTAGGCGGCGGTCGTCATGACGCGCGAGGCGGCACGCATGGCTTGACGGATGGGCGCGGGCAGATCGATGCCGCCGGCCTCGCGGGCATTGTCGCCGTGGCGAATCTCGTCGTCGCGCATCTGGGCGACGATGGCGCGCGAGCGGGTGTCCTGTTCGGGCAGTTTGTCGAGATGGCCGTCCAGGTGGTGCTCGACCTGGCGCTCGGTCTCGGCGACGAAGCCGAGGCTGATCTTGTCACCCAGACGGCCGGCCAGCGCCCCGATGGCGAAGGCACCGGCGTACCACAGCGGGTTGAGCAGGCTTGGGCGGTCGCCCAATTCCTGCAGGCGCTGGGCGCACCAGGCGAGGTGGTCCTCTTCTTCGCGGGCAGCTTCGTCGAGTTGCGCGCGGATGGCGGGGTCACGCGCAAACAGCGCTTGCCCCTGGTACAGCGCCTGGGCGCACACCTCGCCAACGTGGTTGACGCGCATCAGGCCAGCGGCATGACGACGCTCGGCCTCAGAGAGCTTGGCCGCGTCATCGGCGCCATCGGCAGAAGTAGAGGCACCGGAAGCGATGACGGCATCGGCGGGGTTCGGTCGGCTGGCGCGAGTGATGCCGGCCACGGCGCGCAGGGCGCGGTCGAATTCGGGAAGGAAATTGTCGAGCATGCAGGTCGATCCTGAGATCAGGCGCCGCCGGCAATGGCGTGCGGCGCATGCGTCATTGTACGACCCCAGCCCAGCAAGGCCTTGCGTCCGATCAGATGCGCGGCCACCAAACACAACTGTACGGGATAACCCTGTTGGCATTGGGATCGCATCCAAAACTGCGAGGAATCGCAAGCGCACATCGCATTTCTATTTCTGAATTTGAAACAGCCTGTTGCCCGGATCAGACAGCAAACGGCCGTTTACGAACATTCGTTCGCAAATTTCGACCGAGGCTTGTAACACGTTGCTACATTAATCAGCGACTTCACTTGAAAGTCGTGGGGCGGGAAGACGGGAACGGAGGGTCTGCCTGCCACCAAGTTCAATAAATAAGGATCTGGAGACCGACCGATGAAGAAATCGCTGCTGGCATTGGCAGTGCTGGGCACGTTTGCGGGTGTTGCGCAGGCTCAGTCGAGTGTGACGCTGTACGGCGTGGTCGACGCGAACGTCGAATACGTCAACCATGAGCAGAACGTAACGGCGGCAGGCGTCGCCATTCCGGGCAGCAGCGGTTCGCGCCTTGCGATGCAGGCAGGCGGCCTGTCTTCCAACCGTTGGGGCCTGCGCGGCGTCGAAGACATCGGTGGCGGCCTGAAGAGCCTGTTCGTGCTGGAATCGGGCTTCGCCATGGACACTGGCACGCTGCAGCAAGGCGGCCGCCTGTTCGGCCGGCAAGCCTTCGTGGGCCTGCAGGGCGATTGGGGCAAGGTCACGCTGGGCCGCCAATACACCACGATCTTCGACATGATGGCGAACTTCTCGCCGAGCGGTTACGCCACGCAGTGGGAGCCGGTGGTCGGCCTGCTGGGCGCGAACTTCCGCGAAGACAACGTGATCAAGTACACCGGCGCGTTCGGTCCGCTGACGGTCGTGGGCCACTGGTCCTTCGGAGAGCGCGCGGGCAGCAACACGGCCAACTCGGCCTACGGTATCGGTGCGAACTACTTTGCCGGCCCGTTCGGCTTGGGCGTGGCGTATGACGAAGTGAAGGTGCCGTCGGTGCAGGAACTCGCCGGCGGCCCGGGCAACGACTACGGCCGCGACAAGCGCGCAGCCGTGGCCGCCAGCTACACGGTCGGCCCGGTCAAGGTGATGGGCGGCTACCGCTATGGCAACACCCAGGCCCCGAGCACCGGCACACCAGCCCTGATTCCGCACCGCGACGATCTCTACTGGCTGGGCGTGAACTACCAGGCAACCACGGCGCTGGGCCTGACGCTGTCGTACTACTACGACAACATCAAGGAAGCGACCATCGGCGGCGTGACGACCAACCCGCGCAAGCCGCAGCAGTGGAACTTCATCGCCGATTACAACTTCTCGAAGCGCACCGACGTGTACCTGACCGCAGCCTATTCGCGCAATGGCTCGCTGAACTGGGATTCGATCGGCTACACGCCCACGGGGATGTCCGTTGGCTACCTGCCGGCCGCATCGCAGACGTACTTCATCACGCCGGACTCGAACAGCCAGCTGGGCGTGGCGGTTGGTGTGCGCCACAAGTTCTGACGCGCAGCACAAACTGTTTTTGCTCGCCGCCCCTCTCCTTGGCGGGCGCAGGAAGGCACCTTCGGGTGCCTTTTTGCATGGCCGCACGCTATGCTCTGGCGGGCCGCCCAATGCATGATGGGCGGCCCACATAACGACAACAACGCGAACCCCACGGGAGACCTGCATGTCCTCTTCGACGCCTTCTACCTTGGCGGCCCCCGCCGCCGACACAGCCACCGATGCCGCCACCCAAGCAAGCCGCTCGCGCATCGTCTTTGCGAGCTTCATCGGCACCGCCATCGAGTTCTACGATTTCTACGTCTACGCCACGGCCGCTGCGCTGGTAATCGGACCGGTGTTCTTCCCGCATGGCTCGGCCACGGCGCAGGCGCTGTCGGCCTTCGTCACGTTCGGCATTGCCTTCATTGCGCGGCCGATCGGCTCGTTCCTGTTCGGCCACTTTGGTGATCGCATTGGGCGCAAATCGACGCTGGTGGCCTCCCTGCTGGTGATGGGCGTCTCGACCACGCTGATTGGGCTGGTGCCGGGATACGACAGCATCGGCACGCTGGCGCCGATCCTGCTGTGCGTGCTGCGCTTCGGCCAGGGGATCGGCCTGGGCGGCGAATGGGGCGGCGCGGCGCTGCTGGCGACCGAGAATGCGCCGGCCGGCAAGCGTGCGTGGTTCGGCATGTTTCCGCAGCTTGGGCCGTCGGTGGGTTTCCTGGCCTCGAACGGGTTGTTCTTCGGATTGGCCATCGCCCTGTCGGACGAGCAGTTCCGCAGCTGGGGCTGGCGCGTGCCGTTCCTGGTGAGCGCGGTGCTGGTGGCGCTAGGCTTGTATGTGCGCTTGAAGATTGCGGAAACGCCGGCTTTCCAAGCCGCCATCGACCGCCAAGAACGCGTGAAGGTACCGGTTGCCGAACTGCTGTCGCGCCACTGGTGGCCAACGCTGCTGGGCGCGCTGGCCATGGTGGTCTGCTACACGCTGTTCTATATCTCGACGGTGTTCTCGCTGTCGTACGGCGTGAGCACGCTGCACTTCTCGCGACCGGAGTTTCTGGGGCTGCTGTGCCTGGCGGTGGTGTTCATGGGGCTGGCGACGCCGATCTCGGCCCTGGCATCCGACCGCTTCGGGCGCAAGCCGGTGCTGATCGTCGGCATCATCGCGGCCATCCTGTCGGGCTTCACGATGGCGCCGCTGCTGGGTAGTGGGTCGACGCCGCTGGTGGCGTTGTTCCTCATCATCGAGCTGTTCCTGATGGGCGTGACCTTTGCACCGATGGGGGCGCTGCTGCCGGAGCTGTTCCCGACCCACGTGCGCTACACAGGCGCCGGCGTGTCGTACAACCTGGGCGGCATTCTCGGGGCGTCGATTGCGCCGTACATCGCGCAGGTGCTGGCCTCGCAAGGTGGCCTGAGCTGGGTAGGCATGTATGTGTCGGTGGCGGCGGCCGTCAGCCTGATTGGCGTGCTGTGCATGCGCGAGACGCGCGATACGCAGTTGATGTAACCCCTCCCATCCGAACATCTCAAGCGGCATGGCGCCAGGCAAAGCGATTTGCCTGGCGTCGCGCTTAATCCCAAGAGGTGGGGCCGGAACGCCCGCGCTTGATGCCACTGCGCACACGCTTGCCTTCCAGACGGCGGGCCTTGGACGCGCGGGTCGGCTTGGTGGCAATACGTGACTTGGGTACGGACAGCCCAGCCGCAATGAATGCGGCCAAACGTTCGCGGGCATCCTGGCGGTTGCGGTCTTGGGTACGAAACCGCTGCGCATCAATCACGAACACACCCTCGTCGGTCAAACGGCGGTCGCGCTTTGCCAGCAGGCGGGCGCGCAACGCTTCGGGCAACGAGGGTGATTGGGCGATGTCGAAACGCAGTTCCACCGCCGTGGACACCTTGTTCACGTTCTGCCCACCCGCCCCGCTCGCGCGCACAAAGCGCTCGACCAGTTCCGTATCAGGAATGGTCAGATCAGGCGTGATTTGGAGATCTGTGCTGGGCATTTAGGGATTGTAAGGTGGGGGCCGTTGTGGGCTTGGTTGGCCGCGGCATCAAGGCACGCCAATCGAAACATGCCAGCGCGTGCAAGAATATCGCCTTTGCATTCGCCCGAATGCGCGCCAACCGAGCCTTCCCGGAGATCCACGCATGTATCACGGAGAACGTTTCAATGGCTTCAGCCACCTGGCCGGGGCCATCCTTGCCGCTGCCGGCATGGCAGTGCTGGTGACATCGTCGGCGCTGCACCACGATGCCTGGAAGGTGGTCAGCTCCGTGGTCTACGGCACCACGCTGGTTCTGCTGTACACGATCTCGACGCTGTATCACAGCCTGCGCGGCCCGGCCAAGGCCGTCCTGCAGCGGCTGGACTATTGCGCCATCTACCTGTTGATTGCCGGCAGCTACACGCCGTTTGCGCTGGTGACGCTGCGCGGCCCCTGGGGCTGGACGCTGTTCGGGGTCAACTGGGCGCTGGCGGCCATCGGCATTGCGCAGGAACTGTGGATCGGCCGCCGCACGCGCCTGTTCTCGCTGCTGATCTACGTGGTGATGGGGTGGCTGGTGCTGTTTGCCATGGGGCCGCTGGCAGCTGCATTGCCTGCGCCGGGCCTGTGGTGGCTGGTGGCGGGCGGTGCGCTCTATACCGCGGGCGTCGGGTTCTTCCTCTTCGACGAGAAAGTACGGCACTTCCACGGCATCTGGCACCTGTTCGTGCTGGCAGGCAGCGTGTGCCAGTTCATCAGCATCCTGCTGTACGTGGGCTGACCCGCCGCAACACGTAAAAAAGCCGCGATCTCTCGCGGCTTTTTCTTTGCGCCTACGCAGAGTTACGCAGACTCAGGCACGCTTCTTCAACGCCTCATCCCGCAGTTCGCGGCGCAGGATCTTGCCGACGTTGGTCTTCGGCAGCTCGTTGCGGAACTCGATGAACTTCGGGCGCTTGTAGCCGGTGAGCTGCTCCTTGCAGAACTCCTGCAGCTTCTCTTCGGTGAGCGTCGGGTCACGGCGCACCACGAACAGCTTGACCACCTCGCCCGAATGCACGTCGGGCACGCCCACCGCGGCCACTTCCAGCACGCCGGGGCACATTGCCACCACGCCTTCGACCTCGTTCGGGTACACGTTGAAGCCCGACACCAGGATCATGTCCTTCTTGCGATCGACGATCTTGGTGTAGCCGCGCTCGTCCATCACGCCCACGTCGCCGGTCTTGAAGAAGCCGTCGGCGTACATGACCTTGGCGGTTTCGTCGGGGCGCTTCCAGTAGCCGGCCATGACCTGCGGGCCGCGGATGCAGATTTCACCCGCCTGGCCGATCGGCAGATCGCGGCCTTCGTCGTCGCGGATGGCGATTTCGGTGCCCGGAATCGGCAAGCCGACGGTGCCCGAGAAGGTGTCGGTATCGGTTGGGTTGCAGATGGCCGACGGCGACGTTTCCGACAAGCCATAGCCCTCGATGATCGGGCAGCCCGTCACCTCCAGCCACTTCTTGGCCACGGCTTCTTGCACCGCCATGCCGCCGCCGTTGGCCACGCGCAGGTTGGAGCAGTCAACATCCTTGAATTCGGGGTTGTTCAGCAGCGCGTTGTACAGCGTGTTCACGGCCGGGAACATGTGGAAACGGTACTGCTTGAGCACCTTGATGAAGCCCGGAATGTCGCGCGGGTTCGGGATCAGCACCGCCAGCCCGCCCTTGCGCATCGACAGCAGGCAGCACACAGTCAGCGCGAAGATGTGATACAGCGGCAGCGCGGTAATCGTGACGATCTCTTCGTCCGCAGCCAGCATGCGACCATCGCGGCCGGGCTTGGTGAGCGCCGGATTCATCCACGCCTCGGATTGCAGCACGTTGGCGACGATGTTCCGGTGCAGCAGCGTTGCGCCCTTCGACACGCCGGTCGTGCCGCCCGTGTATTGCAGGAAGGCCACGTCGTCCGGGCCGACGGAGGTCGGCTTAAGCGCCAGCTTGGCGCCCTCTTCCAGCGCGGTATTGAAGCGGATGCAGCTGGGCAATTCCCACGCCGGCACCATCTTCTTGACACTGCGCACGACAAAGTTGACCAGCATGCCCTTGAGGCCGCCGAGCATGTCGCCCATGCTGGCCACCACGATGTGCTTGACCGGGGTGTTGGGCAGCACCTGCTGCAGCGTCGTCGCGAAGTTCTCCAGGATGATGATGGCTTCGGCGCCGCTGTCCTTGAGCTGGTGTTCCAGCTCGCGCGGGGTGTAGAGCGGGTTGACGTTGACGACCACGTAGCCGGCGCGCAGCACGGCAGCCAGCGCCACCGGGTACTGCAGCACGTTCGGCATCATCAGCGCGACGCGGGCGCCGGGCGCCAGGCCACGCGATTGCAGCCAGGCCGCCAGTTGGCGCGAGTACGTATCGATCTCGCCGTAGGTCAGGACCTTGCCCATGCACTCGAAAGCGCGGCGATTGCGGTTCTTCTGAAAGGAATCTTCAAGCAGATGCGCCAGCGATCGATACTGCGACGCATCGATGTCGGCGGGCACCCCGGCGGGGTACTGCTTCAGCCACGGTTTATCCATGGGCGTGTCTCCTGGCGATTGTCGATTTTTTCGAATGGTCGTTCGATTTTTTCCGCATCGTACGCGGATGTTTGTGTCAAAACAATAACTTAGACGGTTCCCTCAGCCCATCGTGCGTGCTTGAAACCGGCGCAGAAACGGCCGCTGGCATCACTTTTGCGTGACCGCGCCATCTGCCCCAAGCAGCGCCGGCGGAGCCAATGCCCGCAGCGTAGCCTCACGCTTGGGCTTAGGCTCGTGCGCCATGGTTTTGACGTCGGCGTAAAAGCGCGCCCAGTCGCCGCCGTCGCGGTGATACAGCGCCGTGAACGCCGGCACCCACTCCAAGTAACTCGCCACGGCGCCCAGATGCGCATTCGACAGCGGCTGCGCAAACCAACGGTCGTAGCCGGTATAGCCGCCCCAGCCTGCTTTGAGCTTGGCGTAATCCGCCTGCAGGCTCGCGAAGATGGCGCGTTTGCCGGCGCGCTTCTCATCGTCTGACACGGGGCTGGCATACAGCGTTTCGAGCCGGTTGCGATAGTCCAGCAACAGGGCGCGGAATTGTACGCGGCGGGCATCGTATGTGGCGTATTCCGCGCGGACTTCGGGCGTAGCTGCGTCAGCCAGCCAGCGTTCAACGCCAATCGTCTCGACTGCGGTGGCGAAGGATTCATTGAAGGCCGTATCGCCCTTGGCATAGACCACCTGGTGCGCCAGCTCATGAAAAATCAGACGCGCCAACTCGCCCTCGGGCAGGCCGACAAAGGTGTTGAGCAGCGGGTCATCGAAATAACCCAGTGTGGAATACGCAGGAATCCCGGCCACGTCGACGTCCAGGCCCTGGGCGCGCAGGGTGTCGGCGTAGGCCACGGCGGCGTTGCGGTCGTAGTAGCCGCGATAGGTCACGCAGCCGACCACCAGGAAGCACCATTCCTTGAGCTTGACCGACAGCTCCGGCGCGGCAAACACGTTCCACACCGCAAAGGGGCGCTTGAGGTTGGCGTACACGCGGTAACTGCCGTTGTCGGGCAGCGCCAACTCGCGCGAGGCGTAGATGCGGATGCTGCGGGCATCCTCCAGCCGCTTGGCGAGCTTGTCGTTGTGCGTGGTACGGGCGTCTTCGATGGCATGGTCGATCGGCTCGCGCTGCGCCATCAGCGAGAGGTGCCCGGCGACCGACTGGTAGTAATAGCCGAGGGTGTCGCAACCGGTCAGCAGTGCCGAACCAGCCAGCGACAGCACCACGCACAGCGCGCGAACGCCACGCATCGCGGCCTCGTCAGGCGGCCTGCGCGACAGGCGCGACCTCGACCAGGCAATCGTAGAAGGTGGGCGCGCGGCCCATGTCGGTCAGGCGCTGGCTGGTCAGCTCGTTGGCGTTGGTGCCGTCGGGTGCCAGCTTCTTCCACCAGATCGACAGGCCGACCACCACGCCGCGCAGCGCGCGATCGGTTACGCGGGCGCGCGCCTGCATCGTGCCGCGATCATTGAAGATGCGGACCAATTCACCATCGGCTACGCCGCGCGGCAGCGCATCGTCGGGGTGGATGTCGAGATGCGGCTCGCCTTCGGTGTTGCGCAGGCTGTCGACGTTGACGAAGGTCGAGTTCAGGAAGTTGCGCGCCGGCGGCGAGATCATCGACAGCGGATAACGCTTGGCCAACTCCGGCGTGCTGATGGCCGATTCGTATGGCGGCACGTAGCCGGGTAGCGGGTCGAGACCGTCTTTCGCCATCTGTTCGGAATAGAACTCGCAGCGGCCGGACGGCGTGCGATAGCCGCCACGCGCCAGTGGCGCGGCCGGGTGCGAGAGCTTCTGCCAGCCCTCGCGCTTGAGCGTGGCCCAGTCGATGTGCGCGGCGGCCGGGTCATCACGGCGGATGGCTTGCGCGGCAATCTCGTCGTCGGAATCAGCGAAACACGCGTCGGTAAAACCCATGCGTTGCGCAATACGGCGGAAGATCTCCGTGTTCGGCAGCGCCTGGCCCATTGGCGCAATGGCGGCGTTGTTGGCGAGCACGTAGGTGTGGCCGTAGGCCTTGTGCACATCCACGTGTTCGAGCTGCGTGGTGGCGGGCAGGAGGATGTCAGCGTAGTCAGCGGTGTCGGTCTGGAAGTGCTCCAGCACCACGGTGAAGAGGTCTTCGCGTGCGAAGCCGGCGGCCACCTTGCGCGAGTCCGGCGCCACGGCCACCGGGTTGCTGTTGTAGACGACCACCGCCTCGACCTTCGGCCCGAACGATGCATCGCCCACGTGCAACAGCGCATCGCCGATGGTGCTCATATTGATGGTGCGCGGCAGCCCATGGGGCAGCAGGTCTGGGCGCTGCAGCTTGGCGTTGTCGATCGGGAAGAAGCCCGACGTCGACAGTTGCAGCCCGCCCGCCGCATCGCGCCACGCGCCCACCAGCGACGGCAAGCACGCCACCGCACGCACGCCCTGCCCGCCGCCGTGCGCGCGCTGCATGCCGTAGTTCAGGCGAATGGCTGCCGGCTGCTTGTCGCGCACGACGGTCGTGCCGTACAGCTTGGCGAGCCACTCGATATCCGCCGCATCGACGCCGCACAGCGCGGCCGCATATTCAGGCGTGTATTGCTGGGCACGCTCGCGCAGTGCTTCGAAACCGAGCGTGTGGTTGGCGATGTACTCGTGGTCGAGCAAGTCATCGCGGATCAGCACGTGGATCATCGCCAGCGCCAGCGCCGCATCGGTGCCGGGGCGCACGGCCAGATGCCGATGGCACTTCTCTGCTGTCAGCGAGCGGTACGGATCAATCGCCACGAGCGTGGCGCCGCGCCGCTTGGCTTCCTGCGCACGCGTCCAGAAATGCAGGTTCGACGCGATGGGGTTGGCGCCCCAGATCAGGATCAGCTTGGCGTTCTGCACGTGCTCGATGTCCATGCCGAGACTCGCGCCGTACGTATAGCGCAGTGCCGTGGCCCCGGCCGACGCGCAGATGGTGCGATCAAGCAGCGATGCCCCCAGCTTGTGGAAAAAGCGCGCGGCCATGCTCTCGCCTTGCACGAGGCCCATGGTGCCGGCGTAGCTGTACGGGAGGATGCCTTCCGGGTTGCGCGCCGCGATGTCACCCAGGCGCTTGGCGATGGTGTCGAGCGCCTCGTCCCAGGTGATGGGTTCGAACTTGCCCTCACCTTTGGCGCCCACGCGCTTCATCGGCGTGAGCAGGCGGTTCGGGTGATACGTGCGTTCGGTGTAGCGGTTGACCTTGGTGCAGAGCACGCCGGCCGTGGTCGGGTGGTCCGGGTCGCCCTGCACGCGGGTGGCGCGGCCGTCTTCCACGGTGACGAGCAAGGCACAGGTGTCGGGGCAATCGTGCGGGCAAGCCGCACGGATGACTTGGGTGGACATCGGGGACTCCGGAGTGGGGTGGCGGCCGCATAACGTGCGTGACCGCGATGATCCGGAAATTGTAATCGCCCGCTACGCGCCACGCAGCGGGGTGGAACCCCGCATCACCAAGCGCCCTGTCAGCAAGACGCGCCGGATGGGCAAGTCAGGTTGCGCAAGGCGATCCTGCAACATCGCCATCGCCATGCGACCGATGTCATACACCGGTTGCTCGATCACGGTGATACCGGGGCCAGCCAGTTCCGTCCACGGCTCGTTGTCAAACCCGGCCACGGCGATGTCGCGCGGCACTTCCAGCGACAGGCGGCGCAGCGCCCGCAGCACGCCCAACAGCGATTGCGCGTTACTGGCGACCAGCGCGTCGGGGCGTTCGCCCGCATGCTCACTCGCCGATAGCCACGCCAGTGTCTCGGCCTCGGCGGCCTCGGCGGTGGGCAGGATGAAACGCGCCTCGGCCGTCAGCCCATTGCGCGCCAGTGCGGCGGCAAACCCGGCCTGGCGCTCGGCGCCAGTGCTGCTGGTGCGCCCGAACAGCCCGCCGATGCGGCGATAGCCCTGCGCGGCAAGGTGGTCGGCCAGCGCCTGCGCCGCCTGCTGGTTGTCCAGCACGACGGCATCGGCACCGCACGCCGGCCCGGCACGATCGATCAGCACGGTGGGGTAGCCGAGGTCGACCGGCCGCGGCGCTTCTGCGATGCCACGTGTGGGCGAGAGGATCACGCCAGTCACGCGCTCTTCCTCCATCAGGCGCAGGTACATCGCCTCTTTCTCGGGGTCTTCATCGGAATTGCAGAGGATCACGCGCAGACCCGCGGCGTAGGCGGCATCTTCCACCGCGCGGCTGACGCTGGTGAAGAACGGGTTGCGGATGTCCGACACAATCAGCCCGACGGTCTGCGCCTGCTGGGAGCGCAGCCGCCGCGCCGACAGGTTCGGCCGATACCCCGACGCCGCCACCGCCGCATCAACACGCTTGCGCAACTCCACGCTCACCGGGCCGCCGGCCAGCGCACGCGACACGGTCGCCACCGACACACCCGCCGCCGCCGCCACGTCCTTGATCCGAACCGTCATGCTGAAATCGTTTCCACAAAAACCTCATGATAGCGAAAGGCGACACCGCCACCAATGTCGATGCTTCTCAGGGAAAACCCCGTAAACAGCGGAATCACCGTCACTTTACGCGGCGGTGCACATTGACACCCCAAATGTAATCGATTTCAATTCGCCATCATTGATGACACGTATGCCGGGCCGCGACCTTGTGAGCCCGGCAGCCGCAGGAGACTCCGCCGCATGGCTTCCGCCCTGATCTGCGCCGAACGCATCCGCTTGCAGCAGCACGCCACCGACAAGGCCAGCGCCATCCGCGCCGCCGGCCAGTTGCTGGCCGATTCCGGCTGCATCGACACCGCCTATATCGACAGCCTCTTGCGCCGCGAAACCGTGGCCAACACGTTTCTCGGGCACGGCGTCGCCATCCCGCACGGCATGGGCGAAGACCGTCACCTGATCCGCCAGACGGGCATTGCCGTGCTGCAGTTTCCCGATGGGCTGGAATGGCACCCCGGGCAGACCACGCATCTGGTCTTCGCCATTGCCGCGCAATCGGACGAGCACATCGCACTGCTGCGCCGGCTGACGCGCCTGCTGAACGATGACGCACGCCTGCGCCAGCTCTTCACCACCCAGAACGCTGAAGACATCGTCGCCGCGCTCTCCAGCGACGTACCGCCCCCGGTGGCCAGCGCCCCGGGCACGGACCTCGCCGAGCAGCGCACGCTCGTGCTGGAGTATCCCAGCGGCCTGCACGCCCGCCCCGCCGCACAGTGGGTGGAAGCCGCGCGCCGGTTTGCTGCGCGCATCCAGGTCCGCCACGGTGATGAGACGGCCGATGCCAAGAACCTTGTCGCGCTGCTTCAACTGGGGCTCGCCGCTGGCAGCACGCTGACGCTGTCCGCCGAAGGTCCGGACGCGGCCGCCGCGCTCGACGGCCTGCAGCAGACCATCCGCAGCCTGACCGCGCAGGAACGGGCCCAGGCCGCGCGCGACACGCAAGCCGCCCGCGCACGCCAGACCGCGCACGGCTGGCAAGCCGATGCCGCTGCGCCCGCTATCGGCGGCATTGCGGCAAGCCCGGGGCTGGCGATCGGGCCTGTCCACGTGCTGCAGCATGGCGCGGCCACGGTGCCCGATCACCCCGTCGCACTCAGCACGGGCGGCGACCTGCTGGACAAGGCCCTGGCCGACACCCGCGCCGAACTGGCCGCCCTCGCCCACGACACTGCCAGCCGCATCGGCGAGGCCGAAGCCGGCATCTTCAAGGCCCAAGCGGAATTGCTGGGCGATACCGACCTGATGACGCTGACCTGCCAGGCCATGGTCGAAGGTCACGGCGTGGCGTGGTCGTGGCATCAGGCGGTGGAGCGACTGGCCGAGCGGCTGGCTGCGTTGGGCAACCCGCTGCTGGCCGCGCGTGCGGCTGACCTGCGCGATGTGGGGCGGCGCGTGCTGGGGCACATCGATCCAGCGTTGCGAGGCACGTCGCAAACGCTGCCGGACACGCCGTGCATCCTGGTTGCGGCCGACCTGTCGCCATCGGACACCGCCGCGCTGGATACGCGCCGCATCCTCGGCATCGTCACCGCGCAAGGCGGGCCGACCTCCCACACCGCCATCCTGACGCGCACGCTGGGCATTCCCGCCGTGGTGGCCGCTGGCCCGGCTGTACTGGATGTGGCGCCTGGCACCCAGGTCATCGTGGATGGCACCGGCGGCCGGATGGTGCTGGACCCCGATGCCGCCACCGTCGCCAGCGCGCGTGCCTGGCTGCAAGAAGACGCCGCGCGCACGCAACGCGAACAGGCTGAACGCAGCCTGCCCGCCCGTACCCGCGACGGCCATACGGTGGAGATCGCCGCCAACGTCAACCTGCCTGCGCAGGCCGCCGAGGCCATCACGCTGGGCGCGGAAGGCGTGGGCCTGATGCGCACGGAATTCCTCTTCCTCGAACGCGACCACACGCCCGACGAAGACACCCAATACGCCGTCTACGCGGAGATGCTCAAGGCCCTGAACGGACGTCCGCTGATCGTGCGCACGCTCGACATCGGCGGCGACAAGCAGGTGCCGCACCTGAACCTGCCCACGGAGGAAAACCCTTTCCTCGGCGTTCGCGGCGCGCGCCTGTTGCTGCGCCGACCCGACCTGATGGAGCCGCAATTGCGCGCGCTGTATCGTGCCGCGCGTGATGCCGGCGAGCATGGCGACAGCAGCGCCCTGTCGATCATGTTTCCGATGATCACCTCGGAGAGCGAAGTCATTGCCCTGCGCGCCGCATGCGAGCGCATCCGCACGCAGGTGAATGCACCCCACGTGCCGCTGGGCATCATGGTGGAGGTGCCCGCCGCTGCGCTCCTGGCCGACCGGCTGGCCGAGCATGTCGACTTCTTCTCGATCGGCACCAACGACCTCACGCAATACACGCTGGCGATCGACCGCCAGCACCCGGACCTCGCCGCCGAGGCCGATAGCCTGCACCCCGCCGTGCTGCGCCTGATCCAACAGACCGTGCAAGGTGCGGCGCGCCAGAAGCGCTGGGTGGGCGTGTGCGGCGGCCTGGCGGGCGATCCGTTCGGCGCGCTGCTGCTGACGGGCCTGGGCGTGCACGAGCTGTCGATGAGCCCGCGCGACATTCCGCCCGTCAAGGCGCGGCTGCGCGAGGCGGATTTCACTGCGCTCAGCGCGCTGGCCAACCGCGCCCTCGCCTGTGCGTCCGCCCAAGACGTGCGCGCACTGGAAGCCGCCATGCCAAAGGCCATCGGCAAGGAGCAGGCCGCAGCATGAGTACGAAGACAAGTACAAGCGCAAGCGCACGCATCGTCACCGTGACCCTCAACCCGGCCATCGACATGACGGTCGGGCTGGACCACCTCGAACGCGGCCGCGTCAACCTCGGCCGCAGCGTCACACACCAGGCCGGCGGCAAGGGCGTCAACGTGGCCGGCTGCCTGGCCGACTGGCACGTGCCCGTGGTGGCCACCGGCCTGCTGGGCGACACCAATGCGGCGTTGTTCGAAGCGCTGTTCGCGCGCAAGGGTGTGCTCGACGGCTTCTGCCGCGTACCGGGCAGCAACCGCACGAACATCAAGATCAGCGATGCCTCCGACGGGCAAACCACCGACATCAACCTGCCCGGCATCGACGCCACGCCAGCGGATGTGGAAGCCCTGTGCAAACGCATCGACGCGGTTGCTGACGTGGCAGGCGTTGCGCTGTGCGGCAGCCTGCCGGGCGGGCTGCCCGCCGATACCTATGCACAGCTGCTTGCACGATTGAACCAACGCGGCGTGCGCACCCTGCTCGACACCAGCGGCGCACCGCTCGCGCAGGCGCTGGCGGCACCACGCGATGCCCTGCCCACGGCCGTCAAGCCGAACCGGCACGAGCTGGAACTGTGGGCCGGCACCGCGCTGCCCACGCTGACAGACGTCGTCAACGCTGCACGCGGCATCCATGCACGCGGGGTCGCGCAGGTCATCGTCTCGCTCGGTGAAGACGGCGCACTGTTCGTCACCGCAGAGGGCACGTGGCAGGCGAGCCTGCCGCCCGTGCGCACCGCCAGCACCGTCGGCGCGGGTGACGCCATGGTGGCCGGCGTGCTGGCCGGCTGGCATGCCGGCGCGAGCACCGAAGACACGGTCCGCCTGTCGGTGGCCTTTGCCGCCTGCAAGCTGCAACGCCTGGGCCCGCACCTGCCGGCACCCGCGCTGGTGCGTGAACGCGCCGCCGCCGTCCGCATGCAACGCGTGGCCTGACGTCCACAGCAACCTCCGCAGTCAACATCATCAAGGAGCCGACTATGGCAAACCTGTTGGCAATTCTCGGCGCGGACGGCCGCACGACCCGCGCCATGCTCGCCGGTGCCGCGCTGCGCCATGCCGCGCGCGAATCCGGCTGCAAGCTCGACGTGGATGTGCGCAGCCCGGACACCCTGCCGACGATCGATACCAAGGCGCTGTCGACCGCCGATGCCGTCGTGTGGGCGGGCGTCTCCCCAGACAACGCCGCGCGCCAGGCCAACCCGCGCACGATCGAGGTCACGATCGACGAGGTGCTCGACAATGCGCGCGCCGTGCTCGAACGTATGGTCCACGGCGCCCCGGCCCCCGTCACCCACGTCACGCCGAAGCGCATCGTCGCCATCACCTCATGCCCAACCGGGATCGCGCATACCTTCATGGCGGCCGAAGCGTTGACGCAAGCCGCTGCCGCGCTCGGCCACGCCATCCACGTGGAAACGCAAGGCTCGGTGGGGGCACAGAACACGCTGTCTGCCGAAGCCATTGTGAATGCCGACCTCGTCTTGATTGCCGCTGACACGCAGGTGGACGTGTCGCGCTTTGCCGGCAAGCACGTCTTCCGCGCCAGCACCAAGGCGGCCATCCACGATGGGCAAACGCTGATCCGCCGCGCGCTGGACGAGGCCACGGTGGAAGCGGCTGCCATCCAGTCGGCCAGTGCGGCTGCCCCCGCCGAACAACAGCGCACCGGCCCTTACAAACACCTGATGACCGGCGTGTCGTTCATGCTGCCCTTTGTGGTGGCGGGCGGCATTTTGATTGCGCTGTCCTTTGCGCTCGGCGGCATCTATGTGACGGAGGCATCGGCGAGCGGCACGCTGGGCGGCGCGCTGTTCCAGATTGGCGCCAAGTCGGCCTTTGCGTTGATGGTGCCGGCGTTGGCCGGGTACATCGCGTACTCGATCGCCAGCCGGCCCGGCATTGCGCCGGGCATGGTCGGCGGCATGCTGGCGGCCAGTCTGGGGGCAGGCTTTCTTGGCGGCATCGTGGCGGGCTTCGTGGCCGGCTACGGCACGGATGCGATCAACCGCTGGCTGAAGCTGCCGCGCAATCTGGAAGGCCTCAAGCCCGTGCTGATCCTGCCGGTGCTGGGCTGCCTGCTCACCGGGCTGGTGATGCTGTACGTGGTGGGCGCGCCGGTTGCGGCATTGCTGGGCGCGCTTACCCACTGGCTGCGCGGCATGCAGGGCGCAAACGCCGTCCCGCTGGGCGCGCTGCTGGGCGGCATGATGGCCTTCGACATGGGTGGCCCCATCAATAAGGCGGCCTATGCCTTCAGCACGGGCCTGATCGGCGCCCAGGTCTACACGCCAATGGCCGCCACCATGGCCGCCGGCATGACGCCGCCGCTGGGCATTGCGCTGGCGGCATGGCTGTTCCCCTCGCGCTTTACCAGCGACGAGCGCCAGGCCGCCCGCGCCACGGCTGTGCTGGGCCTCGCCTTCATCAGCGAGGGTGCGATCCCGTATGCAGCGCGTGACCCGCTGCGGGTGATTCCCGCCCTGGTAATCGGCTCGGCGTGCGCGGGTGCGCTGTCGATGCTCTTCGGGGTGGAGTTGCGCGTACCGCACGGCGGCGCCTTCGTGCTGCCGATTCCGAATGCCGTCACGCACCTGGGCGGCTACGTGATCGCGCTGGTGGCCGGCACCGTCATCACCACGGTGCTGCTGGCGGTGATGAAGCGCCGCGTTGCCGAGGCAAGCTGACACGCCACCGCCCCTCGTTCTTGAAAGGAGCCGCGCACATCACGCGGCTTCTGTGTCTCAAAAACGCTCAAAGCTGCCGCAAACACCCCGATTTGGCTTGCCTGCCCAGCCTGTTTCGCTATGATGCCGGCAATTCAAATGAAAATTTCTTCGGGGGAAGAGCCATGCAGGCACGCAGCATCACGCGTCGGCTGGCGGCGTTCGTCGTCAGCGCCATCGGCATCACAACAATGGCAGCCGCAAGTACGGCACAGGCAGAAACCGGCGTCACCAACGACACCATCATCGTCGGCCAATCTGCGCCGATGAGCGGTCCGGCCGCCGCGCTCGGCCAGCAGATGAACCTCGGCGCCAAGCTGTACTTCAACGCGGTCAACGCCGCGGGCGGCGTCAACGGCCGCAAGATCGAACTGAAGGTGCTCGACGATTTCTACGAGCCCGATGCCACCGCGCGCAATACCAAGACGCTGATCGACAACACCAAGGTCTTCGCACTGTTCGGCTACGTCGGTACGCCGACCAGCCTGGCTGCGCTCAAGCTGGCCACGCCCGCAGGCGTGCCGTTCTTCGCGCCCTACTCCGGTGCGATGGCGCTGCGTGAGCCGTTTGCGCGCAACGTCTTCCACGTGCGCGCCAGCTACAACGACGAGACCGCCGCCATCGTGCAGCAGATCCGCACGACCGGCCTCAAGCGCATCGCCGTGATCTACAACGACGACGCCTACGGCAAGTCCGGCCTGGACGGCGTGCAGCGTGCGCTGGGCACCGCGGCCGGTCAGGGCGTAACGCTCGTGGCGCAAGCCAGCGTGCCGCGCAACACCGCCGACGTGAAGAGCGCCATCAGCACCGTGCTGGCGCAGAAACCGGAAGCGGTCGTCGTCATCAGCGCGTACCAGACGGTCGCCGCACTGGTGAAGGGCGCGCAGGAACAAGGCTATGGGGGCCAGTTCTATAACGTGTCGTTTGTGGGCACCAGGGCGCTGGCCGATACGCTGGGCAAGGCGGGCGGCGGCGTGATCATCTCGCAGGTGATGCCGTATCCGAAGACGGCGTCGTCGCCGCTGGTGCGCGAGTACCAGAAGCTGCTCAAGACCGAGGGCATCTCCGACTTTGACTACGGCAGCATGGAAGGCTACGTGGCCGCCCGCGTGTTTGTGGAAGGCCTCAAGCGCGCAGGGCGTGACCTCACGCGCGAGAAGTTCATCGGGGCGCTGGAGTCGATGGGCAATTACGACGTGGGCGGATTCAACGTCAATTTCTCGCCGAGTAACCACGTCGGCTCGAAGTTCGTCGAGATGACGATCATCAATTCGAGCGGCCAAGTGATCCGCTGAGCGGACATCGTCATCGCCAAAAAGAAACCGGGCCGTGTGCCCGGTTTTTTTGTGCGTGCGTGAGGCGCTGCGTCCCGAACGCCATGGTGTGAGACGCGCACTTGGCGCTCGCAGACTCAGGTTCGGCTTTCGGGGAGTCGCGCCTGAGTCTCCAAGACTCGCCGTCGACTCTTGGAGACCCGATGGGTGACGCTCGGAGCGGCGTGCTTGGGTCTCAAAGACTCGCGGTTGGCTCTCGAAGACCCGATAGTTGGCTCTCGGAGTGCCGTGTTTGGGTCTGAAAGACTTGCGATTGGCTCTCGGAGAACCGATGGGGGGCTCTTGGAGAGGCGTGATCGGGTCTCGAAGACTCACCGTCGGTTGGTTGGGCCTCACGGTTTGGTGTTGGTGGTCCACCTCCGTTTCGTCCCCTGCCGGGGCCGACTCACTTTCTCTGTCTTGCCAGAGAAAGTCAGCAAAGAGAGGCGCGCCCGAGATGGCGACTTCCCCTTGAATTTTCATAACCGGGCGGGGATGGGGAAAACTCGCTTCGCTCAGACAGTTCCCCATCCTTTTTTCCGCCCGCTTACGAAAATTCAAGGCGCCATCAAGGGCAGTAACGGCCAAACCAGCGGTGTGCGCGTTGTGGCGCCGTGGCAGTGTTGGTGTGGTTCCGTGGCCGTGGGGCTGCGCCCCGGCGACTGCTCAGGCGGGCAGCAACTGCGGTTGCCGCTGTGCCAGCCGCCGCATGAACGCCTCGCACTGCGCGATCTGCGTGAGCTCGATGTATTCGTTGGGCTTGTGCGCCTGTTCGATATTGCCAGGGCCGCACACCACCGTGGGAATGCCCGCGCGTGAGAACAAGCCGGCCTCGGTGCCATAGTCGACTTTGCCTGCTGAGCCCCGGTTGTCGGCCAACGCTTGCGCCAGCGCAACGAGCTCGTGTGAGGGCGCGATGGACAGGCCCGGTGTGTTGGCTTTGATGGCGAAGCTGATGTCGGCATCGCTGGCGATGCGGCGCATCTGCGGCAGCAGCGTGTCGTGGGCGTAGCGCTCGACTTCGCCAAACAGCCAATCCGGATCGATGCCCGGCAGGTAGCGGAAATCGAAGGTGAATTCGCAATCGCGCGGCACAACGTTGGTGGCGATGCCGCCTTTGATCGTGCCGGTATTGAGCGTGGTATGCGGCACGACAAAGGCACCGTCGCGCGCCTCCTCCGCTTCAAGCCGTGCGGCCAATGTGCGGATGTGTGCGATCAGCAGCGCCGCAAACTCAATCGCATTCACGCCCTGCGGGGTGAGCGCGGAATGCGCCTCCTTGCCGCGCACGCAGCAGCGGTATTCGCGCTTGCCCTTGTGCGCGATGATGGCGCGCATCGAGGTGGGTTCGCCGACGATGCAGCCGGCGGGCCGGATGCCATTGGCTTCCAGATCGCGCAGCAGGCCGCGCACGCCCACGCAGCCGATCTCTTCATCGTATGAGAGCGAGAGATGGAAGCTGGCGTCACCCTCCGCCGCCATGAAGTCCGGCACATGCGCGAGCGCAACGGCAATGAAGCTCTTCATGTCGGCCGTGCCACGCCCATAGAGGCGGCCATCGCGGAGCTGCGCATCGAACGGGTTGGTGTCCCACGGCTGGCCATCGACAGGCACGACGTCGGTATGGCCGGACAGCACCAGCCCCGGTTTGCGCCCCGGCGATAGCGTGGCAAACAGATTGGCCTTGCCACCGGTCGCGTCGTAGGTCAGGCGGCAATCGGCACCCTGCGCGCGCAAGCGATCGCGCACCCACTCGATCAAGCCCAGGTTGGAATTGCGGCTGACGGTGTCGAACGCTACCAGCGTGCGGATCAGTTGCAGGACATCGTCGGAGGGTTGCAGCGCAGCAGAAGTGGCGTCGGCGGGCATGGTGCTAGGGCTGATCGTTCAGGTGGCAGGCTGAAAACCGTAGCGGGGCAATCTCCCTGAGCACCGGCTGTTCGGTTTTGCAGCGCGGCATGGCATGCGGGCAGCGCGGGTGGAAATGGCAGCCGGTGGGCGGATGCAGCGGCGAGGGAATCTCGCCCGAGATCGCCACGTAGGTCTTCTTGCGAACCTCCAGTTTAGGCGCCTCGGCCAACAGCGCCTGCGTGTAGGGGTGATTGGGCGACGCGAAGATCGCTTCGGTGGGCGCCGACTCCACCACGCGGCCGAGGTACATGATGACCACGCGGTCACTCACGTGCTTGACCACGCCAAGGTCGTGGCTGATGAACAGATACGTGAGGTTCAGTTGCTCGCGCAGGCGGATGAACAGGTTCAGCACCTGCGCCTGAATCGACACATCCAGCGCCGCCACCGATTCATCGCAGACGAGGAATTCCGGCTTGACCGCCAACGCCCGCGCAATGCCGATGCGCGCACGCTGCCCGCCCGAGAATTGATGTGGAAAGCGCCGCATCAGGCTTGGGTCCAGGCCGACGCGCGTGAGCATCTCGGCCACGTAGTCGCGCTGCGCGGTTGCCTCAACCATGCCATGCACGACCGGCGCCTCGCCCACGATGTCCTGCACGCGCATGCGCGGGTTGAGCGACGCGTATGGGTCCTGAAAGATCATCTGGATGGCGAGCTGCTTCTCGCGGCGGCGCTCGGCCGGTAGGCGATCCAGATCGATACCCTTCCACAACCGCGTGCCGGCGGTTGGCTTGTGCAGACCCACGGCCAGTCGGCCGAGCGTGGATTTTCCACAACCCGACTCCCCCACCAGCCCGACCACCTCGCCCGCAGCGATATCCAGGTCGACATGGTCCACCGCGTGCACCACCTCTTCCGTCAGGCCCGCGCCGAACCAGTTGGCGATGCGCGAGGAGATATCCAGCCCCTTTACGAAGCGCTTGGACATGCCCTGCAACGACAGGATCGGCACCGCGCTGGGCGTTGCCTCGGTAACCGCCGCGGCATCGAGTTCAGGATGCATCGCACTCATGCGGCAGTCTCCTCGGGGCGAATGGTGACAGGATGGAAACAACGCAGCGCGCGACTGTCGTCGAGCGCCTCGAGCGTCGGTGCCTGCTTGCAGACCTCGGTGGCAAACGCGCAGCGCTCTCGGAAGGCACAGCCGCTGGGCAGTGCCAGCAGCGATGGCGTCATGCCCGGAATCTGCCGCAGCGGCGCACCACGCGGGTTGCGCGACGGCGCCGACGCAATCAGCCCGAACGTGTAGGGGTGGCGCGGCGCCTCCAGCACCTGCTGCACGCTGCCCTGCTCGACAATGCGGCCGGCGTACATCACGCACACGCTGTCCGCCAGGCCGGCCACCACGGATAGATCATGCGTGATCCAGATCAGCGCGGTTCCGCTCTCGCGACACAGCGCCTGCACCTCGGCCAGGATCTGGCCCTGGATGGTCACGTCCAGCGCCGTGGTCGGCTCGTCGGCGATGATGAGATCAGGCTTGTTGAGCAGCGCAATGGCGATCGCCACCCGCTGCCGCATACCGCCGGAGAATTGGTGCGGATACGCCGTCAGCCGTTCATCCGGCGACGGGATACCGACCCTCGCCAGCGCCGTGCGCGCCATGTCGCGCGCCAGCGTTTTGCTCACGCGCTGATGTGCCTGCACGGCCTCGATCATCTGCGTGTCGATCCGCAGGACCGGGTTCAGCGTCATCATCGGGTCCTGAAAGATCATGGCGATGCGGTTGCCGCGCATGTCGCGCATCTGCCGGGCAGACAGTGCACGCAAGTCATGCGTGATGCCGTCGCGACCGGTCAGCTCGATGCGCCCGCCCACCACGCGGCCTGGCTCGTCAATCAGGCCCATGATGGAGTAGCCCGTCATCGACTTGCCCGAGCCCGATTCACCGACCAGGCCCATGATCTCGCCGCGGCCGACGGTAAAGGACACATCGTCCACCGCGCGCGCAATGCCGCCGCGCGTGGTGAATTGCGTTTGCAGGCCCTCGACGACGAGCGTCGGTTTGCTGTTGGCGGTCGTCATAGGGTCTGCAGGCGCGGGTTGAGCACGTCGCGGAGCTGGTCGGACACCAGGTTCATCGACACGATGGTCACGAGCAGCGCCAGCCCAGGGAAGAAGCTGATCCAGTACTTACCCGACAGCATGTATTGGAAACCGTTGGCGATCAGCAGACCCAGCGAGGGCTCCGTAATCGGCACGCCCAGGCCCAGGAACGACAGCGTTGCCTCCAGCGTGATCGCCGAGGCCACCTGCAGCGCGGCAATCACGATGAGCGGCGGCAAGCAGTTCGGCAACAGATGGCGGAACATGATGCGCGACGGCGGCAGGCCCAGCACCTGCGCGGCTTCAATGTACTCACGCCTGCGTTCGACCAGCGCTGCACTGCGCGTCGTGCGCGCGTAGTACGCCCACTGCACCGCCACCAGCGCGATCACGATATTGGTGATGCCCGGCTTGAGCAACGCGAGCAGGATCAGCGCCAGCAAGATCGGCGGAAACGAGAGCTGCAGATCGGCCACGCGCATGATGAGCGACTCGATGCGCCCGCCCGCAAAGCCGGCGATCAGCCCGAGCGTCGTACCCAGCACCAGTGCAAACACCGTGCTCACCACGCCCACGCCCACGCTGATGCGCAGGCCGTAGAGGATGGCGGAGAGGATGTCGCGGCCCTGGTCATCCGAGCCGAGCAGGAAGGTCATGCCATCGGAGGCCTTCTCGCCGGGGGCGAGGCGCGAATCGAGCACATCCAGCTTGGCGAGGTCATACGGGTTCTGCGGCGCAATCCACGGCGCGGCAATCGCCACGACGATGATGATGCCCAGCACGATCACCCCGACGAGTGCGATGCGGCTCGCGCAGAACTGGCGCACGAAGCGGCGCAGGGGCGTTTCTTCAGCAGCCGGTTTGGTTGAGGTTGCAGTAGAAGTCGTCATGTCAGCCCCGGCTTTCAGACAAGCGCACGCGCGGGTCGAGCACGCCGTAAATCAGATCAACCACGAGGTTGATGAGGATGAACAGCGTCACGATCACCAGCAGGTACGCGACGATCACCGGGCGGTCGAGCAGTTGAATCGAATCAATGATGAGCTTGCCCATGCCCGGCCACGCATAGATCGACTCGGTCACGATCGAGAACGCGATGACGGAGCCGAACTGCAGCCCCACGACCGTCACGATCGGGATCAGGATGTTCTTAAGCACATGCACACCGACGATGCGCGTATTCGACAAGCCCTTTGCACGCGCGAACTTCACGTAGTCCTGCAGCATGGCCTCTTGCGTGCCGGCACGTGTGAGGCGAATCACCATCGCAATATTCAGCAGCGACAGCGTCACGCCCGGCAGGATCAGGTGGCGGATGCCGTCGAGTGTCAGGAAGCTCAACGGCACGCCCAGCAGCAGGCGCGTCTCGCCGCGCCCGTTGGACGGCAACCAGCCAAGCTGCACCGCAAACACCATGATCAGCATCAGCCCGACCCAGAACGTCGGCAGCGAAAAGCCCAGAATCGAGATCGTCATGATGGTGCGGTTGGCTACACCGTTCGGGCGCAGCCCCGCCCACAGGCCGAGCGGAATGCCCAGCACGATCGACAGCAGGATCGCGAAGGTAGCCAACTCAAGCGTCGCCGGCATGCGCTCGAAGATCAGTTTGAGCGCGGGCGTGCCGTGCGCGAACGACACGCCCAGGTTGCCCTGCAGTGCGCCTTTCAGGAAGTACAGGTATTGCTCCCACAGCGGCTTGTCGAGCCCCAGCGCGGCAATCGTGCGCGCAATGTCCTGCTGGTCGGCCTGCGGGTTGATGAGGATGTCGACCGGGTTGCCAATGGCGTACACGCCCAGGAACACCAGAATCGACATCACCAACAGCACCGCCACGGATTCCAGCAACCTTCGGATCAGGAACACCAGCATCTGAGGCTCGCTTCTGTGGAGAGAGGGTTATTGCGGCTTGAAGCCGTGCGCGTAGGTGCGCTCATCCGTGCGCGGCGTGTAGCTGATGCCCTTGCGCGTCGCCCACGTCGTCACCTGAAAGTGGACCGGGATGATGCCGCCGTCATCCACCACGATGGCCGTCGCCTCCTGCAGCAACTTGGAGCGCTCACCATCGTCCATCGTATAGAGCGCTTTTGTCAGCACAGCGTCCATCTTCGGGTTGCAGTACTGGCCCCAGTTGACCGTGCCGAAACCGGTCTTGGCGTCCTCACACGCCACGAGCGCACGCAGCGGCGAGCTGACCTCACCCGTCTGCGCGCCCCATCCCACCAGGCCGAATGAATATTCGTGATGGCCGCCCTTGGCCGCGTGGGTCGCCATCGGCGCCGCTTCCACGCGCGTCGTGATGCCCACGCGTGTGAGGTTTTGCGCGATGGTCTGCGCGATCTTCTCGTCGTTCACGTAGCGGTTGTTGGGCGTGTGCAGCGTGACACCGAAGCCATCGGGGTAGCCCGCCTCGGCCAGCAGCTTCTTTGCACCGTCCGGGTCGTACTTGAGCGTCTTCAGGTTCGGGTTGTGACCGAACAGCGACGGCGGCACGAGGTTGTTGGTGGGCTCCGACAGGCCCTCCATGATGCGGTCCTTGATGCCCTGGCGGTTGATGGCCATGCTCATCGCGCGGCGCACGCGTGGATCCTTCAGCGGGTTCTTATCGAGCGGCTTACCGTCCTTGCTCGTCACCTCGGGCGTCGGGTCGCGCTTGTCGTCGGTGTACAGATAGATGACGCGGTGCGAGATCTTTGAGAAGAAGTTCAGCGACGCATCGCCACGCACGCGCGCAAGGTCCGGCGTCGGCACGTTCTCAATGGCTTGCACATCGCCTGACAGCAGCGCGGCAATGCGCGTCGCACCGTTCGGGATGAAGCGCAGCGTCACGTGCTCCCAGGCAGGCTTCGGGCCCCAGTACTGATCGTTGCGCACCAGCTCGACCCGATCATCGCGCGCATAACTGACGAACTTGAACGGCCCTGTGCCGATCATGCCCTTGCCCTGTGCAAAGTCATCACTCGACAGCCCCTGCGTCGCTTTCTTCTGCACGATGAACACCGACGTCAGATCCGACAGCATCAGCGGATACGGCTGCGACGTCGTCAGCTGGACCGTGTACTTGTCGATGATCTTCTTGTTGAGGATCGCCTTGGTGTACGTGTCGAACTTGCCCGGGCTGTTGAGGATCGTAGCCGGGCGATCGAGCGACCACGCCACGTCTTCGGCGGTCAGCTCGCTGCCGTCATGAAACTTCACGCCGGGGCGAATCTTGAATTCCCACGTCAGGTTGTTGACCATCCGCCACGACGCGGCCAGGCCGGGAATGATATGGCTGTCGGCGTCCATCTTCACCAGGCACTCGAACATGTGCTCCGACACGTTGATGTTGGAGAACAGGTTGTAGAAGTGCGGGTCCATCGAGGTCGGCGGCGAGCTCATGCCGATCTTCAGATCAGCGGCCAGCGCCTGCGGGCTGGCACCCGCCATCACGCATCCCGCCACGCACATCACAGCGGCCACGCGCCGCAAGGTCCGAATCATGGTCACGGCTCTTCTCCCCAAGAAGGATCGATGGATCGATTTCGCTGACGGCGCGGCGGCGCTTCTGAAGAACGCTCGCGCCGACTATAGCGACGCGCATATGCGCTCGGCAATGTGCGGCGCCACAAATTGGTGCATCCCCCTACGGCGCCCCTCGGGAAACCTCCAAAAACAGGGGCGTAATCGCACGGTCGCGGATAAAAAGCAGGAAACGTTCCATGTAAAGAACGGCCGCGACGGCTGCATGCATGCGGCGCACGCGGGTGTGCGGCGGGCCGAAGATGGCCCTTCGGCGTATCATCGAACGTGATTAAGACCTTTCAGCCAGAACACGAGCATCCCATGAAGCTGATTCCAGAGATCCAAGCCGCGCAGCCCGAAATCCAGGCGCTGCGACGCGATATCCATGCGCATCCCGAACTCTGTTTCGAAGAGCAGCGTACCTCCGATCTGGTCGCCGCCAAGCTGACCGAATGGGGCATCGAAGTCCATCGCGGCCTGGGCAAGACCGGGCTGGTGGGCGTCATTCGCAACGGCGAGGGCAAGCGCATCGGCCTGCGCGCCGATATGGATGCTTTGCCACTAGCCGAGGTCAACCAGTTCGAGCATCGGTCCAAACACGAAGGCAAGATGCACGCATGCGGCCATGACGGCCACACGGCCATGCTGCTTGGTGCGGCACACTACCTCGCCAAGCACCGCAACTTCAGCGGCACGGTGCATCTGATCTTTCAGCCCGCCGAAGAAGGCGGTGGCGGGGCACGCGAGATGATCAAAGACGGCCTGTTCGAACGCTTCCCATGCGATGCCGTGTTTGGCTTGCACAACTGGCCGGGCGTGCCGGTCGGGGCGTTCGGTACGCGCGTCGGCGCGCTGATGGCATCGAGCAACGAATTCCGCATCACGATCAAGGGCAAGGGTGCGCACGCCGCATTGCCGCACAACGGCAATGACCCTGTGTTCGTTGGCGCACAAGTCGTTTCGGCGCTGCAGGGCATCATCACCCGCAACAAGCGTCCGATCGACACAGCCGTCCTGTCCGTCACCCAGTTCCACGCCGGCGACGCCACCAACATTATCCCGAATGAGGCCTGGATCGGCGGCACAGTACGCACGTTCTCCACAGACGTCCTCGATCTGATCGAGCGTCGCATGGAGGAGGTCTCCAAGGGCATCGCCTCAGCTTACGACTGCACGGTCGATTTCGCCTTCCATCGCAACTACCCGCCCACGGTCAACAGCGAATCGGAAACGCAATTCGCAGCGCAAGTCATGCGTGAGTTGGTTGGCGCAGACAACGTGGACGCCAACATCGACCCGACCATGGGCGCCGAGGATTTCTCCTTCATGCTGCTCGAGAAGCCGGGTT
>NZ_ASZV01000039.1:0-31670 GCF_000442475.1 Ralstonia sp. AU12-08
GACGGAGTCTGCTGGTTTTGAGTTCCACCTGCAGCGGACATATTGGAATAGGGGCTTCTTCAACGTTGGGGTCGCGGCGGCGGCAATGCTCGGGGCCGATGGCGACACCATCGAAATATTCTTCGGCGACTCGCGGCAGCCCATTCTGGGCACCATCAATCGGGTAGCGAACAGCAACCACACGCCGCGTGTATTTGGGGGACCGGCGCTGCGCAAGTGTTTTCAAACGCTGCCGGAAATGACCAACATGCTCGTGCAAGTGCTCTCCCCAACCTCCATCCGGCTACAGGCAAAAAGCTAGTTACACGTGCCGGAAACTGGGGGAATGTGGTTCTTTCGTCATGGTGGAGCCCCGATGAGGTGCAGACCAACGTCCAGGGGCCGGTGCGAGACGAAAAAAAGTCTGGCCAGCTAGGCGCCATGCGGGTGGCCAGACTTTGTGTATATCGTTTGTCTCTAGATGAGCCCCCCTGGTACAGACTTTTTTTCTTGCCGGTTCAAAGGGGGCTCAAATAAATCAACGACTTAGACGTGATTTTGGTACAGACTTTTTTGTCTACCGTTAAAAGAAGCCGCTATCAATAGCGGCTTTTTTCTTTTGTCTGCGCGATTGGCGCCTGCCTTGCGGTGACTAAAGTGGTGAATTTCCTGAGGGTGTAGCGCTAAGTCCAGCTTGGCGCCGTCCGAGGGTGACAAAAAATCCGAGTCAAGCCCCTGCGCTGGCGCGCATTGAGACGGCGTCGTACCAACGACGCAGGGCACGAAATTCCTCAGGGATCGACAGATCGATCGCCTTGGCCGCAAAGTCCACGGTGACGAGCAACGTGATGTCCGCCACCGAGAAACGCTCGCCAGCCGCGTAGGGAAACTCAGCCAGCCGCGCGTCCATGTCCGCGAAGAGGTTCTTCACGCGCTGCCTGCCGCGCTCAGTCAACGCGGGGATCTGCTCGTAGTCATGCGGTCCCGATATTGCGCGGCCTTTCAATCCAGCGACCTTGTTGCGGACCGCTTCCATCACGGCAGCGAATCCCTCCTGCTCGATGCGGCGATCCCACATCGAGATGATGGCCTGCTGCGCCGGCGTCGTGCCGAAGAGCGACGGCGTCGGATGGATGTCATCGAGGTAGCGGCTGATGACGGGCACTTCGCCGATGGCCGTGCCGTCATCCATGACCAGCGTCGGCACCACGCGGCGCGGATTGATGGCGCGGTAGGCGTCGCCATGCTGCTCGCCCTTGCCCAGGTCGACGGGGATCAACGTAGGCGTCAGGCCCTTCTCGGCCAGCAGGATGCGCACGCGGCGCGAATTGGGTGACGAGGTGGAGTGATAGAGCTTCATTTGAATTCCTTGAAAGATTAAAAGAGGGCGTGCGCGTCAGAGCTTGGAGCCGCCATCTACGCGCAGCGTGTCGCCGGTGATCCAGCGCGCCTGGTCCGAGGCCAAGAATGCGACGGCGCTGGCGATGTCTTCGGGTTGGGCCAGGCGCTGCAGGGCCTGCATGCCCAGGGTCGCCTCGCGGCCAGCGTCGGTCTTGGTGAAGCTGGACATCTCGGTCTCGACGACGCCGGGCGCCACCGCGTTGACGCGGATGCCGCGCGGGCCGAGCGCCGCAGCCCAGTGCTTCACCAGCGTATCGATCGCACCCTTGGTGGCGGAGTACGCGGAGAGCGTGCCGACCGAAGCGTGCGCCGCCAGGGAAGACAGCAGGACGATGCTGCTGCCCTTGCACAGTGCGGGCAGCAGTTGCTGCACGAGGAAATACGGTGCACGCACGTTGACGGCGAAGAGTGCGTCAAAGTCCTCGACCGTCGTCTCCTCAATCGTCGCGGCCTTGGCAATGCCGGCGTTGGCCACCAGCACGTCCAACCGTCCACCGATGATGGCGCGAACACGCTCGGCCAATTGGTGAGGGCCTTCCGATGTGCGCAGGTCCGCCGCGATCTTCTCGGCCTTGCCGCCGGCGCTACGAATCTCGTCGACGACCGCGGCCGCCTCTTTCTCGCCGCTGCCAAAGTGGACCAGGACCTGGGCGCCGGCCGCGGCCAATGCCAGGGCGGTGGCGCGGCCGATTCCGCGCGAGGCGCCGGTAACGAGCGCAGTCTTGCCTGTGAGTGAGTTCATGATGGCGATCTCCAAAGACGTTGCGCGTTCATTCAGGACAGGAACTGTTCGGCGTGCGCGACGAAGCGGTCCGGGTACTGATAGATCGAGCCGTGGTTGGCGTCGGGGTAGATCACCAGCTCTACGTTTGGCAGGTGCTGTTGCAACGTGACCGAGTGGGCCGTCGGGATGATCACGTCGTTGCTGCCCTGAACGACCAGCGTGGGCTGCTTGATCGACTTCAGGTAGGCCAGTGCGTTCTCATCCGACGAGATCCACTTGCCGATCGCTTCGCCCTGGGCAGAGACGGTCTGCGCGCTCACTTCCGGATCGCGATCCTTGCGAAGCCACTTGCGTTCGAGGAAGGCGAGCCCAGCCTGCTGACTGGCCTCGGACGGCGCGAAGTGCACCGCCAGCCAAAGATGTTCAGGCGGCTCGTAGCTGCCGGCGAAGATCTCTGCCGAACGGCTGGCCGTCATGTCGTTGCCACGGTAGCCCGTGCCGACGAGGATGATCTTGCGGACGAGATCACCCCCCTGCAGTGCGATCTCCTGCGCGACAAAGCCGCCAATCGAGATGCCCAGCACATCCACTTGCTCCAGGCCGAGCGCGCGGATGAAGGCAATCGCGTTGGCGCCCATCTCCGGGAAGCTGGTCGGCGTCTGGCCGGATGAGCTGGACACGCCGGCGTTGTTGAAGAGGATCACCTCACGCGTCTGGGCCAGGCCATCGGTTACGGCCGGGTCCCAATAATCCATGGTGCCGGTGTAGTGCTGGTTGAAAACAATCGGCACGCCTCCCGACTTGCCGAACCGGCGATAGGCGAAGCGGATACCGTTGGCCTCGACGTATTGAGTCGGGGCGGTGTGGTGAGTGAAGGTAGACATGGTCGTGTTCCTGATGAGGTTGGCGCAATCCTTGAGCGGGCAAAGCGCTGCCCGGCCCCGGTGCAAACCGGGGCGTTGCGTGGATGACGAGAAGGGCCGCGCCGGCTTGGCGCGGCTCAGATCAGCCGGCGGTCTTGCCGCCGTCGACCGTGACGATCTGGCCGGTCACGAAGGCCGCGGCCTCCGAGGCCAGAAAGCGCACGGCCGCCGCGATCTCAGCCGGCTTGCCGACGCGACCCAGCGGCACGCCCGAAGCGAGTGCGGCCTTGTTCTCCGGTGTGCCGGTGAAGCGGTCCAGCATGCCGGTATCGGTTGGTCCGGGGGCTACGGCGTTGACGCGAATGCCCGAGGCAGCCACTTCGAGTGCGGCCGACTTGGTCATGCCTTCGACCGCATGCTTGCTGCCGGCATACACCGACGCATAAGCCGCACCTTCGTGTCCATAGGTCGACGAGATGTTGACGATGCTGCCGCTGCCCTGGGCGGTCATCACGCGCAGCTCATGCTTCATGCTCAGCAGCGTGCCCAGCACGTTGGTGTCGAAGGTGGCGGCGTAGCTGTCAGCGGTCTGGTTGACGATCAGGCCGGGCTGGCCTTCGGTGCCGGCGTTGTTGACGGCCACGTCAAGGCGCCCGAAGTGGGCCACGGTCTGGTCCACCAGATCCTGAACCTCGCGGTCGTGCCGGACGTCGGCCTGGATGAAGTGGGCGTCGGCGCCCAGCTGACGGAGTTCGGACTCCAGCGCCTTGCCTTCGGCCGGCCGACGGCCAGAGATGACGAGACGGGCGCCGCTGTCAGCGAATGCCAGGGCGGTGGCGCGACCGATGCCGGTCAGCGCGCCGGTGATGAGAATGACGGGATGGTTCATGATAGGGTCCTTGAGGTATGACTGTGGATGCATGGGGCGAGGGGCCGTTTCCGTTGTCTGGAAGCCGCTGCCCCCGTCGCCATGGAAGAGAATTTAGGGATTCCCGCCCCGGAACAAAAAGACTTTGTAAGCTGGTGGGCATGCCTGAAATGCATGGGGCCACGTATGGAACTGAGACATCTGCGCTACTTCATCGCCGTGGCCGAGACCGGCAGCCTGACGGTGGCTGCCGAGCGGCGGTTGCACACCTCCCAGCCTTCACTGAGCCGGCAGATCCGCGATCTGGAGGACCAAGTGGGTGTGGAGCTGCTGCGCCGCAGCGCGCGCGGTGTCGAACTGACGCCAGCGGGGAAGGCCTTCATCGATCACGCGCGATTGGCGCTGAGCCAGGTCGATGCGGCAATCGAGGCCGCGCGTCGGGCAGCGCAGCCGAGCAAGCAGCGCTTCGCGCTGGGTTTCCTGACGGGACAGGAGATGACCTGGCTGCCGAAAGCGCTGCACCTGCTGCGCGATGAGCTGCCGAATATCGACGTGACGGTCTCCAGCGATTACTCGCCAGACCTGGCGGATGCCTTGGCGCGAGGCCGGCTGGACCTGGCTTTTCTGCGCGCCGAGCCGGGCTTTGATCTGGACTACACAACGGTCGGGCGCGAGCCCCTGGTCGTGTTGATGCCGAGCGACCATGCACTGGCCGCGCAAGAGCGCATCCGACCGCAACAACTGGTGGGGCAGCCCTTTGTGGGGATGGCCAACAAGGCTCGGGTGCTGCGTGCGGTTGTGGAGGACTATCTGCAGCGCGAAGGCGTGTCGCTGACGCCCACGCAAGGTGTGGACAACCCGGCAATGGTGATGTCGCTGGTGGCCTCGACGCGGGGGCTTGCGCTGATTCCCGACTATGTGGAGAACCTGCTGCCGTGGTCCGTGGTGAGCCGGCCGCTGGCGGGAGACGTGCCAATGATCGATCTCGTCGTCGGCCACAGTCGATCCAACGCTTCACCGATCCTCAAGCTGTTCTTGTCCCGCCTAAGCGAACTGGCCCAGCGGGCGCCGGACGAGCAACGCCGCTAAGAACCCCTTAGGGGCAGGCGGCTGTCGACCTGCGGCCGCCTGACAAATCCGAACCACCCATGCATCGCGCGAAACAGTAGGTGATGCAGTCGGGCTGCCTATTCATTGCATGAGCAAGCTTGTTGCCCGACAAGGTTGCATCCAGCCGGAACAACGAGATTCAAACACCATGTGGTGATGTGCTGAATGCGGGCGATTTCCAGTTCGCGCCAGCTTGCGCCTCCACAAATTCAATGACCTGCCTGTTTCAGCCGTGACACAAAAATGCGTGCTTGAGCAGTGTGTTGCCCTTGAGGGCGGGCGCATTCCTAGGGAAATCAAGGTGTTAATCGCCCTGGCACAGATGTCGCTCTACGCCCTGCGGGGAGGAGCCAGCCATGCCAACAATCACCTCGCGGCGCCATGCTTGGCGCGTGGCGATCCACTGCGCGATTGAGCCAATCGCACTGGCTGCCGGTTTTGCAATGATGCTTGCCGGCGCGCCGGTGTTCGCAGACGAGGGCGACATCATCGTGCAACGCGATGTCACGCCGCGCATCGCCTATCGGGGCGTGTCCACTGAGTCTTTACCGGTGCGCACCGCGGTCAGCCCGTTTCCTACCCAGGCATTCAATCAATCCGTTGGGTCGGTCATGTCTGTGCTCTCTGACGGAGAACTCAGCACGTCACATGCATCTGCCGCCAACACCACCGCCGGATTGCAGCGTGTGCTGACTTCGCAGTCGAGTGGGGTGCAGCCCGCAGCGGGCGGGCTCGCAGTTGGAACCGCCGTAGGTGGTGCAGCCGTTGGCGGTGTGGGTGGCCAAGTGGTGCAGGCTACGGCCGGCATCGCTTCGCAGATCAGCGGTGCGTTGGCACCGCTCTCACGAGGTGGTCAGCCGTGAAATCGCCAATGCTGCCCCACGTTGTGGTGGCGATGAGCATCGTGGCGACCGGCGCGGCATGGGCCCAGGGGACACCGCTGTCTGCCGTGATCGATGGGGATGCCGCTGCCAACACGGCCGGACGCGTCGCCGTCAATCAGGTGTCGGGGGTCGGTAACGCCCAGGCAAACCTGGCGGCCTTGTCGACCGATGCAGCCGGCGTCGTGTCATCACAGGTTGTCGGGCGAGCCGCGCCCGGCCTGTCGGCATCGAGCCGCCTGGCGGGGGCTTCCTTCAATGGTGCAGCGGGGCTGGTGTCGATCAACCAAGCCAGCGGTGCCGGCAATGCGCAAGTGAACGTCGCGGTGATCGCGCCCACCGCTTCCGTTATGCAGCAGCAATCCCACCACATTGAGCCACTTGCCGACAGCGCGCTGTCTGGCGTGGCAGTGCAGTCTCGTCGTCAGGATGCCGCGCCCGCGGCGGAGGGCAGGCAAGACGCGTCGATCGCATCGACCGCGTTGCGCAATACCTCCGGCGTTGTGCAGGTGAACCAGGCGGCAGGAACGGGGAATGTCGTATCCAACGTCTTTGTGCTCCGTCCCCCGGCGGGCACTCTTTTTTAACAGCAACAAAGGAAGGGAGATCACCATGAAAGCCAAACTGACTGCCATTGCTGTACTCGCCCTGCTTGCTGCAGGTGCCGCCCAGGCCCAGAGCCGCGACGAAGGTCCGCGCTCTTCCGGGGCGGTCATCAGCAACGTGACCGAGATCAGCAATGACATCTATGTGCGGGGCTACGGCCTGGCACTGGGTTTTGTGCCGTTCAGCTCGGAATCGTCGGCCGTTGTCGATTCCACGCAGAGCAGCAACAACAACTCGGTTGACCTGCCGCGCGGCAGCAACAAGGCGACGGTTGATGGACAAGCGCTCAAGGGCGCGCAGGGTGCGGTGGGCGTGAACGTAACGTCAGGCGCAGGCAACGTGCAGTCCAACGACGTGGCACTGGCTGCAGTGGATGCCGGCAAGGTGTTCGCCTCTGCGCAGGTGTTCAACACCCAGTCGGACCCGGGTGAGTCTCTGTCAATCGGCAATGCCGTCAACAAGGCATCGCTGGGCGGCAGCGCACTCAACGGCGCCAAGGGCACCATTGGCGTGAACATCGCCGCAGGTGCAGGCGAGCTGCAAGAAAACGGCATGGCTGCATCGACCAACAGCTCGGGCCGTATCGCCAAGGCAACCGACTACAACAAGCAGTCGGCCGACAACAACTCGCTGCGTCTGAACGGTTGCGATCCGACCAATGTTGCATCGCTGAACGGCACCGCGCTGATGAACGCCATGGGCAATATCGGCGTGAACATTGCCGCTGGCGCGGGTAACCTGCAGCACAACGGTCTGGCAATCGCCACCGCCAAGGGCGCGAACTAAAGCAACGTCCGTTCACCCGGCCGTGAGCCAGCGGTCGGGTGTCTGGTCCCCTTGGGGGGGAGTCATGCGACTGAACCGGCGATCAATGGGCACGATTGGGTTGTGTCTCCTCTGCACATGCGGCTTGTGGGCAGCACAGGCAGGCGCCCAGGAGAGCGCGATCGCGTTACGCGCGGATAGTGAGATGCCGTTGAACAAGCCGGTCAAGAGCATGGCGGAGCTACGCTATCGCAGCGTCATGCGCCAGCAGCAGGATTTCAGTTGTGGGGCTGCCGCGGTCGGCACGTTGCTGCGCTATGGCTATGGCATGGACATCGACGAGCGCCGTGTCATTGCCGACATGATGAACGTGAGCGACCCGAAGCAGGTCGCCGAGCAGGGATTCTCCATGCTCGATATGCGCAACTACGTGCAGACACTGGGCTTTCGTGGCCGAGGCTACCGTGTCGACATGGCGGCGTTGCGTGATCTGGCGATCCCTGTGATCGTCTTGCTGAGCGTGAACGGGTACCAACACTTCGTGGTTGTCAAACGTGCGGCCCAGGGGCGGGTGTTCATCGCCGACCCCGCACTGGGTAACCGCATCATGCAGGAATGGGAATTTGCGCCTGCGTGGAACGGCCTCGTATTCGCAATTGTCGGCGACGTGTCCGTCCAGGCCGATTCCGGATTGATGCAGACCAATGCTCCTACCTTGCGTGCGCGTGAGAATGCCGCGTTCTCCGGTGGGGCGCTGCCGATCCAGATGGAATTTGGGCCTGCTCGGTGGGACCTGTTCTGATGAAAACCAAGACACTCGCATGGATGCTGCCGCTGGCGTATGCCGGCTGGTGTGCCGGCGCCAGCGCAGGGACGCTTCCCAACCTTGCCGAGGCGTCCGACGCGCACGATAGTGCCGTGTTGTTTCATTCCGGTACCGTTGTTGAGCTGGCTGACGATGGCGAGCTGGCCCAACAGCGCGGCAAATACCTGGGCGCAAGCATTGTGAGCGGCTTCATGATTGAAATGGCCTCGCAATGGCGCAACGAGGCCGGACAGGCAGCGGCCGAAGCCCGAATGCTGGCGACCAACCTGCGCAGCAGTACCGCCAATGTTGCGGTGAGCACGCAGGCATCCGTGCAGATGGGCGCTGGCGCCCTGGCAGGCGCCTCATCCGGGGCGACCGCCTCGGGTGGGGCCGGGGTACAGGTTAATGGTGTCGGCCAGGTGACACAGGTGGCTGGCAACAACAATCTGGCCAGTAACACCACATCCATCTCGATGCAGGCCGCTCCATTGCCTACACTGCCTTCGGGCAGTGCGTTGGCGACGGCGGCACAGAATGGATTTACCGCTCAGGCCCAGGCGGGCGCGGGCGGCGTGCAGGTTGCCATCACCAGTCCGATGGGCGTTGCCTCGCAGTCGGTGACACCCAATCTGGCTGGGGCGGCGGGGAGCGTAATGCAGGTGGCGCAAATGGCGGGCAATGCGCAGCTGATTGCCAACCAGTTGTCGATCCAGCTGCAGATCCAGACGATGTCGCGCCAACAGCTGGCTCAGATCGGCGTGGCGCAGGCATTGCAGGCGGTGGCGGGTTTACGCCGCTAGACGTGGCGAGGCAGAATTCCCTATAACAGCGCAATAAAAGAACGCACAGGCAGGCAGTGAGAGTCGGCGCTTGGCAATTGGGCCTGCGCGCCGAAATGGAGGCTCTTCAGCCTCCGCCTTGCTTTCCGGGGGGAAACATGGGACACCGACGCACGGCAGTGGCGTGGGCAGTGGCATGTTGGTCGTTGCTTCCTGCAGCGGCCTGGGCGCAATCGGCACAGTCCGACGACAGCTCCTTCGACGCGCGGCTGGCGCGCCTGCAGCGCATCATTGAACGGCAGCAGAAGATCATTGATGCGTTGGAAGAGCGTGTCGGCGATCTGGAGCTAGTGCGCGTGCGCGGTCGAGGTGTCGGCGGTGGCAACACACCGGCACCGGCGGCGGCCTCAACGGCAGCAACACAATCGCCTTCGGGTGCACTGGTTGCCCAATCCGGCAGCACGGCGCCCGCATCGGAAAGCACAACCGCCGCCCGCCCAGATCCCAATGACAAGCCTCGCATCCAGAGCAAGGACCTTGTCTTCCAATCTGAGCATGCTCCGCTATTCGAGCGACGTTTCACGCTCGATACCGGCATCAGCTACAGCTACTACGATCGCCGCAATCTCGCGCTTTCGGGCTTTCTGGCGTTGGATGCGATCTTCCTCGGGCAGATCAACCTGGTCCAGACCAAGGCCAACGTCACCACCTTCGACATCACCGGCCGCTACGGCTTTAGCGATCGGCTGAGTGCGGATTTCACAGTGCCGGCGGTGTACCGTTCCAGCACGTTCTTCAGCGGCGGCGCGGGCGGGGCGTCGAGCACGGTGAGCGAGGCAGACAAGTCCTCCGCCGGCCTGGGCGATGTAAGCGCGGGCATCTACTACCAGCTCGTCAAGGAGTCGGCCGACTGGCCGGACATTGTTGGCAGCTTCCGTGTACGCGCGCCGACCGGGCGCTCGCCATTTGGCATCAAGCTGATCCAGGCCGACAGCAATAACAACAACCTGATCATCGACCAGCAACTGCCCACGGGCAACGGCGTGTGGAGCGGCACGCTGGGCATGTCGTTTCTGAAGACGTACGACCCGGTGGTGCTGTTTGCCAATGCCAGCTATACGTACTTTGTGCCACGCTCGTTTGCCGACCTCTCGTCCACGGCAGGCGTGGTGCAGCCGGGCAAGGTCAAGCTGGGCGATACCATCACGTTGGGCGGGGGGCTGGCGCTGGCACTGAACGACCGCACAGCGCTGACGATGGCATATAGCACTGCGTTCTCAGGCAACACCCACATCACGCCGGACGGCGGTGCGGAGCAATCGGTCGTAGGCAGCAAGACCAACGTGGGCACGATGACGTTCGGCATCAGCCATGTGCTGACCAAGAATCTGTCGATCAGCGCCACATTGGCGATGGGTCTGACACCGGATGCCCCGAACTATGTCTTCACGCTGCGTTTCCCATACACGTGGTAGCGGCATGCGTTGGTGTCCCGGCGTATGCCACGGTGCCACCCCGCACCCGGCCAGGGGTGTTGTTGACCTGTTTGATGTGATCGGTATCGATCATCGGTCGGCACGGCGTGTGGAGCGTCTTGGCGCGCGGCATGCCGGGTGTTTTAAGCGCGTGCGCGCTTGATGGCGCCCTGTATGCTGCCATGGCGTCTCTTTCGATGTTTCGAGGCGCATTCGTTGCCGACAATCTGGGAGACCTCCGCGTGTTCTATTTCCTCAACAAGGTGCTGCTGCTGATTGTGTATGGCATTGCGCTGGGCAGCTATCTGACGGTGCTGCCGCTGCCGCCGGACGTCATCTATTGGGTGCGCATCATCGCTGTGGTGCTGCTGGCTGCGCATCTGCTCGAAGTGGCGTTCTGTTTCCGCAAGGTCGCGCTGCACAAGGGGCCCCTGCTCGACAGTGTGTTGCTGACCATGTTGTTTGGCTTCCTGCACTGGAAGCCGATGGCGGATGCCGCCCGAAACGCGCGCTGATCGCCTCTCGCACGCCTAGCCGCAACCGCCATCGCGGGCTACTCTGTTCGAGTCATCCCCCACACACGCTCGCCTTGTTGCGATGCGACATACATCATGGACAGAGCGGAGCGAACAGCGTTTGTCTTTGCCGGCGGTGGCAGCCTGGGTGCCATCGAGGCCGGCATGCTGCGCGAGCTGGTGGCCTCGGGTGTTGTTCCGGACATGGTGATCGGCGCATCGGCCGGCGCCATCAATGCCGCTTTCTTCGCGTGCAACCCGCATGCTGCCGGCACAGCACAGCTGGAGGCGCTCTGGCGCGGCGTGCGCCGTGCGGATGTGATGCCATGGTCGTGGCGTGCCATGTTCGGCATGCTGGGCGGCAGGCGTGCGCATCTGGTGGATGCGTCCGGCCTGGCGCGGCTGCTGACGCGGCATTTTTCAGAGGCCATGCTGGAGGCGGCGGCGTTGCCGCTGCACGTGGTGGCCACCGACATGCAGACCGGTGCCGAGGTGGTGCTGTCTTCCGGCCAGATCGTGCAGGCCGTGCTGGCCAGTGCGGCCATCCCTGGGGTGTTTCCACCCGTGCGCGTGGGCGATCGCTTGCTGATCGATGGCGGTGTCGCCAACAACACGCCGATTTCCGCCGCCATCCGGCTCGGCGCAACGCGTATCGTCGTTCTGCCAGCTGGCTTTGCCTGTGCTGACCGACGGGCGCCGCGCAGCGCCATCGAGCACGCGCTCAATGCGCTGTCATTGCTGGTGGCGCGCCAGCTGGTGCAGGACCTGGAGCGCTGGGCGGGGCAGGTGCCGATTGCTGTGGTACCGCCGCTGTGCCCGCTCGATGTATCGCCCTATGACTATGCCCGCTGCGGGGAGTTGATCGACCGTGCTGCCGCCGCTACCGCCGCGTGGCTGGCCGCGGATGGCCTGGCTGGAACCGGCATTCCCAGCGCCCTGCGCGAGCACCATCACAACGAAGACCACCCAAGCTGCAGCGTCGACCCGCACGCCATGCCGACCGCCTGACACCGTGTCGGCCAGGTGGCAGATGCCGTATGCTCATGCCGTCACAAATACACCGGTGGGGGGTCTCATGGGCGTGGTGATCGATCATCCGGTCGAGGTGTTCCTCATGGCGCTGATTGTGTTGGCGGGGGCAGCGCGTATCGGCTCGGCCCTATCGAAGCGCCGTGCGCTCGATGGCAGCACGCACGAAGACTTTGACGTGATCCAGGCGGCCACGCTCACGCTGCTCGGCCTGATGATCGGCTTCACGTTTTCGATGGCCATCAGCCGCTACGACACGCGCAAGAACTACGAAGAGGAAGAGGCCAACGCCATCGGCACCGAATATGCGCGTGCCAGCCTGCTGCCCGCAGCCGATGCCGCCAACCTGCGCGGCTTGCTGGTGAAGTATGTGGAGGTGCGCATCCAGCTCTACAGCAGCCACGACACCAAGCAACTGCCCGCACTCGAGGCCGAAACCTCGCGCCAGCAAGATGCCTTGTGGGCGGCAGTGCTTGGGCCCGCCGCTGCGCAACCCACGCCCATCGTCGCGCTGGCCGTGAGTGGCATGAACGACGTGCTCAATGCACAGGGCTATACCCAGGCCGCATGGCGCAACCGGATTCCAGTGGCAGCCTGGGTGCTGCTGTTCATGGTGGGCGCATGCGGCACGTTCATGGTCGGCTATGGCACGCGCAGTGCACGCATGCGCGGGGTGCTGCAGTTGCTGCTGCCCTTGGTGCTGGCGCTGTCGTTCATGCTGATTGCCGACATCGACAGCCCGCGCGGCGGGTTTGTCCATGTGGATCCGGTCAACCTCAAGACGCTGGCGGCTTCCATGCAGCATTGACGGGCAGGGCGGGATTTTCTGCCTGGCGTTGAAACTGAATCTGCATCGCGCGGCTGTTTCTGCGCACGTTGCGCGCCCATGATGCGGTCATCCAGTTCCACCTGAAGCCCATCATGAAAGCCGTTGCCTACTACGAAAGCCTGCCCATCGACGCGCCCAATGCGCTCGTCGACCTGACCTTGCCCGACCCCACGCCCGGCCCGCACGACCTGCTGGTGGAGGTGCGTGCCATCTCCGTCAATCCGGTCGACGTGAAAGTGCGAACCGGCATGCCCCCGGCGGATAACCAGCCGCGCGTGCTGGGCTGGGATGCGGCAGGTGTGGTGCGTGCCGTGGGCGCGGAGGTGTCGCTCTTCAAGCCTGGCGATGCAGTCTGGTATGCCGGTGCCCTGCAACGCGCCGGCACCAACAGCGAGCTGCATGTGGTGGACGAGCGCATCGTCGGCAAGATGCCTGCCACGCTCGGGTTTGCGCAGGCGGCCGCGTTGCCGCTGACCGCCATCACCGCGTGGGAACTGCTGTTCGACCGGCTGCAGGTACCGCAGGCAGACACGCCCAGTGGCAAGACGTTGCTGATCGTGGGGGCGGCGGGTGGCGTCGGGTCGATCCTCGTGCAGTTGGCGCGCCAGCTGACTGGTTTGACCGTGATCGGCACCGCTTCGCGCCCGGAGACGGCCGCCTGGGTGCGCGAGCTTGGCGCACACCACGTGATCAACCACACGCAGCCGCTGGCGGCCGAGCTGCGCCGCATTGGCGTGCCTGAGGTTGACTACGTGGCCAGCTTGAACCAGACCGAGCACCACTTCGAGCAGATTGTCGAAGCGCTCAAGCCGCAGGGCTGTCTTGCGTTGATCGATGACCCGACGCAGCTCGACGTGCGCAAGCTCAAGGCGAAGAGCGTGTCGCTGCACTGGGAGTTCATGTACACGCGCTCCATGTTCCACACGGATGACCAGATCGAGCAGCACCACCTGCTCAACCGCGTGGCCGCCATGATTGACGACGGCACGCTGCGCTCGACCATGAGCGAGCATTTTGGCGCCATCAACGCAGCCAATCTCAAGCGTGCGCACGCCCTGATCGAAAGCAATCAGGCGCGCGGCAAGATCGTGCTGGAAGGGTTTTGATTCAGATGTCGGCCAAGTAGCCGCCGATGCGTTCCTGCAGGAAATCACGCAGGCGCATCAACGTAGGCGACAGTGCAAGGCGATGCGTGCAGATCAGGTGCAACGGCGCCACCTCGCCTTGCCAGTCGGTCATCACTGGCTGCAGGCGGCCGGCGCGCAGGTCGGCCAGCACGTCCAGGCGCGACTTGTACGCGATGCCGTGACCAGCAACGGCCCAGCGGCGCACGAGTTCACCGTCGTCGGCCACGCGATTGCCGGTCACGCGCACCACCTGCGTGTTGTTCGCCTGGTGGAACGTCCATTGGTCGTGCGTGGTGTCGGACAGCGCCAGCCGCAGGCAGTTGTGCTGAAGCAAGTCATCGGGCGATTGGGGCACGCCGTGCCTGGCGAAGTAAGCCGGCGCGGCGCACAGCACACGACGGTTGTCGGGCGCCAGCGGCAGCGCCACCAGTGAGGAATCGTCCGGCTCGCCGTAGCGCACTGCGGCGTCCACGCGCTGGCGGAACATGTCGACCAGCCGATCGCCAATGCGCACCTGCAACGCCACCGCCGGGTGCTCGGTGAGGAAATCATCGAGCCAACCGGCGAGCACGTTGCGCCCCAGGTCGGATGGGATCGACAGCGAAACATCACCACCGATGGCCTGCCGGCTGAGCGCGAGCGAATCCTGCCCGGCCTGCAGATCGGCCAGCGCGCGCCGGGCGTGCGCCAGGTAGCGCTCGCCTTCCTGCGTGAGCGCAAGGCTGCGCGTGGAGCGTGCCAGCAGCCGCGCGCCAAGCTCGGCCTCCAGCCGCTTGACTGCCGCGCTGGCGGCTGCCGGTGCAATGTTCAGCACGCGCGCCGCCGCCGACAGGCTGCCGTTGTCTACGGCCAGCACGAAGATGGTGAGGTCTTCCAGGCGGATCATGACTGGGTAAAGGAGAGGGTTGGGGGGCATCATAATGGGAACCCTGGACGCTGCCCAAACCAACCGGAGTCTTTTGCGTGGACGCATTTCAGCAGATTGAAGCGCATCAAAAAATCTTGGACGTGTTTGGCTGCTGGCCTAGCTTTCATGACGGCGAGGTGCACCGTGTTGTGCTTGATCGGGGTGCTGCGCTTGGGCCAACTGTTGAGTTGACCATCCGTGGCTGGAATTTGACACCCGAGATCACAGAGGCGGGTTTCTACAAGCAGGACGCTGATTCGCTCGTGCATTTCCGATTTGAAGGCGTGAGCGATCTGGTGCTGGATGGCCTCAACCATCAGAACGTCCTGACCTGCCTCGAGTTCGAGCAAGTTGACGCAACGAAACATGCGCGAGCTGGCCTGCTTGTCACGCTGGAACATTGCTTTGGGCTCTGCGGTCAATTCCGGGCTGAGCGAGCAAGCATCGTGTCCGTTAAACCGTACGTAGAGCCGACGGCCTAGCATCGCATCATGAGTACCTACAACACTCTCCACGTCGAAAACGGCGCCGACATCAAGCTCTGGACCAACGGCGTGCCGGTAGAAGATGAAGCCCGCAAGCAACTGATGAACACGGCCAAGATGCCGTTCATCTTCAAGCACCTGGCGGTGATGCCGGACGTGCACCTGGGTAAGGGTTCGACCATCGGCAGCGTGATCCCGACCGAGGGCGCGATCATTCCGGCCGCCGTGGGTGTGGATATCGGCTGTGGAATGATGGCCGCGCGTACGACGCTGACGGCCGCAGACCTGCCGGACAACCTGCACGGCCTGCGTAGCGCCATCGAGGCAGCGGTGCCGCACGGCCGTACGCAAGGTCCGCGCGACAAGGGCGCCTGGAACACGCCGCCGGAAACCGTCGACGCGATGTGGGGCGAGTTGGTCGACGGCTTCAAGCGCATCACCGACAAGTACCCGAAGCTGAACAAGACGAACAACCACAAGCACCTGGGAACGCTGGGGACCGGTAACCACTTCATTGAGGTCTGCCTGGATGAAGAGCAACGCGTCTGGTTCATGCTGGACTCGGGTTCGCGCGGGGTGGGTAACGCGATCGGCAACCTGTTCATCGAACTGGCGCAGGCCGATATGCGACAGCACATCGCCAACCTGCCGGACCGTGACCTGGCGTACTTTGAAGAAGGCAGCCAGCACTTTGACGATTACGTTGAAGCCGTCGGCTGGGCGCAGGACTATGCGCGCCGCAACCGCGCCACGATGATGCAGAACGTGATCGCAGCTGCGCGCAAGGTCATCACCAAGCCGTTCGCGGCCGACGTGGAAGCGGTGAACTGTCACCACAACTACGTGCAGCGCGAAACCCACTTCGGGCGCGATGTGCTGGTGACGCGTAAGGGCGCGGTATCGGCGCAGAAGGGACAGCTCGGGATCATTCCGGGTTCGATGGGCGCGAAGAGTTTCATCGTGCGCGGGCTGGGTAACGAAGAGGCCTTCTGCTCGTGCAGCCACGGTGCGGGCCGCACGATGAGCCGCACGCAGGCCAAGAAGCGTTTCACGGTCGATGACCAGATTCGCGCCACGGCCCACGTGGAATGCCGCAAGGACGTTGACGTGATCGACGAGATCCCGATGGCGTACAAGGACATCGACCACGTGATGGCCGCGCAGGCAGATCTGGTGGAGATCGTGCATACGCTGCGCCAGGTGGTGTGTGTGAAGGGGTAGGCTCCCCTTCGCGTGCCGTCTTTTTGCCTGCTGTGGGCACGGTGGTTTTCCGCCGTGCCCGACTGCGCTTCATGCAACAAGAACAACAAGTGAACACCATGACGTTTCTGTATTCCCACCCCGTCTCCGACACCATCCGCGAGCGTGTGCTGGCGGAGCTCAGCAGCATCGAGCAGCAGCACGACGTTCGTGTTCTGTTTGCCTGCGAATCCGGCAGCCGCGGCTGGGGCTTTGCCTCGCCCGACAGCGATTACGACGTGCGCTTCGTCTACGTGCATCAGCCCGAGTGGTACCTGCGCGTCGAGCCGCAGCGCGATGTGATCGAACTGCCGATCAGCGATGAGCTGGACATCTCTGGCTGGGAGCTGCGCAAGGCGCTGCAGCTGATGCACCGCTCCAATCCGACGCTGCTGGAATGGCTCGCCTCGCCGGTGGTGTATCGCCAGGACGCGGCGCTGGCCGAGCGTATGCGCACGCTCGCGCCGACGTTCTTCTCCGAGCGCAAGGGGCGCTGGCATTACGTGTCAATGGCGGCAAAGAACTTTCGCGGCTATCTGCAGGGCGAGACCGTGCGCATGAAGAAGTACCTGTACGTGCTGCGCCCGCTGCTGGCCGCACAGTGGATCGACGAAGGGCGTGGCATCCCGCCGATGCGCTTTGCCGATCTGGCTGACGTGATGGTGAAAGACACCGCGTTGCGCGACGAGATCAACCAGTTGCTGGCGATCAAGATGGAATCCGGCGAGGCCGAGTACGGCGCACGCTTTCCGCGCATCCATGCCTTTATCGAACAGGCGCTGGCGCAGGAAGACGTGCCGGCAGATTTCCGTCAGGCGACAGGCAATCCGGCGGCATTGGATGCGTTCCTTTACGACACCGTGCTGACGCGCACACCCTGTACAAGCTAACGCGCAACCCAACTGACGGGTGCGCAGACCAACAAGAAGAACAAACCATGAACACCCAACTGCAGTTTCAATCGCAACCTGCCACCTGCATCGAACTCGATGGCGCGCAGGGCGAGGGCGGCGGACAAATCCTACGTACGGCACTCACCCTGTCGATGCTGACTGGCACGCCGTTCCAGATCGACAACATTCGCGCCAAGCGTTCCAAGCCGGGTCTGCTGCGTCAGCATTTGACCGCTGTGCAGGCGGCCAAGGAGATCAGCGGCGCCACGGTGGAAGGCGCAGAAGCGGGCTCGCAGACGCTGCGCTTCACGCCCGGCGCCATCCGTGGTGGCGACTACCGTTTCGCCATCGGCACGGCCGGCAGCTGCACGCTGGTGCTGCAGACCATCCTGCCCGCGCTGTGGTTTGCCGATGCACCGAGCACTGTGTCGGTGAGCGGCGGCACGCACAATCGCGCAGCGCCGCCGGTCGACTTCCTCATCCGCGCATGGTTGCCGCTGATGGCGCGCATGGGCGTGATGCAGACGCTCGCGCTCAAGCGCCACGGCTTCTACCCAGCCGGTGGCGGCGAGGTACAGGCGACGATCATGCCGTGCGCAGGCCCGCTGCGTGCGTTGCATCTGACCGAGCGCGGCGCGCAACAGGCGCTGCGTGCCGAAGGCATCGTTGCAGGTGTGCGCGGCGGCGTAGCGCGGCGCGAGCTGGACATGCTGGGTCGCCTCGTGCCCGGCGTTGATGGCACCGTGCGTGATCTCGGCAACGCAGAAGGCCCTGGCAATGCGCTCGTGCTCGACATCGTGCACGAGCATGTCACCGAGGTGCTGACCGGGTTCGGCGAGCGCGGTGTGCTGGCCGATACCATCGGCAAGGACGTCGCCCACGCAGCACTGCGCTACTTGCAAAGCACGGCGGCGGTGGACGAATACCTGGCCGATCAGCTTGTCTTGCCGATGGCGCTGGCCGGTGCCGGCAGCCTCACCGCGGTGGCGGCTTCGTCGCATCTGCTGACCAACCTCAGCGTGATTGAGAAGTTCCTGCCGGTAGCGTTTGATGTGGAGACCGTCGGGCCGGGTTCGCCTGTTCTTGTGCGCGTGCTGTAGCGCTCGCCGCCAATGGCCCGTTCGCCAATAAGGCAACGCCCGCATGGTCCATCGACCTGCGGGCGTTCTTGTTTGCACCTAGCGATGCGCCAGGATGTTGACCACATTTCCGAACGGATCACGCACATGGAAGCGCCGCACGCCCCACGGCTCATCCACCAGCGGGTAGACGATCTCCAGGCCGAGCGACAGGGCGCGTGCATGCACCACATCCGCGTCGTCCACCTCAATGGACAGCGCCGGCACCGGGGTGCCCGAGCCGCCCTCGGTCGCGATGCTGACCTGCGGCGCCATCGTGGCATGGGTGTCGGCAAAGGTGACGATCCAGCCGTGATCCATCACGGCTTCCAGGCCGAGCAGGTCGGCATAGAACGCACGGGCGCGCGCCGGGTCGGGGGCATGCAGGTTGGGGACGATGCGTCGGACGGCCATGATGCGCTCCTGTCTGGGGTGGGCGGAAATGGACTGCGGCATTTTAGCCATCGCTGTGACGAGGTGTTCGCATGCAGTGCCGGCGCACATCACGTAAAGTGGCGGGCACTCGAACCATATAGAGACACGCACGCCATGGATTTCCTGCAATCGCTGCTGGCCCCGCGCCTGCAAAACGTTGAAACCTCTGCCATTCGCGAACTCTTCAAGGTGCTCGGCAAGCCGGGCCTGATCTCGTTTGCCGGCGGCTTTCCGGATTCGGCCCTGTTTGACGTGGAAGGCCTGAAGGCCGCCGCCGACAGCGCACTCACCGCCGACGCCGCCCGCGCGCTGCAGTACGGCGCCACCGAGGGCTTCGAACCCCTGCGCGAGGCCATCGTCACGTTGATGAAGGCGCGCGGCGTCAGCATCGTCAACACCGACATCCTGGTCACCACCGGCTCGCAGCAAGGCCTGGACCTGCTGGGCAAGGTGCTGATCGGCGAGGGCGACACGGTGCTGGTGGAAGCGCCAACCTTCCTGGCCGCCATCCAGGCGTTCAAGCTGTACGGCGCCAAGGTGGCCGGCGTGCCGACCGATGCCGATGGCCTGGATGTGGATGCGCTGGAAAAGACGCTGGCCACCAGCAAGCCGAAGTTCCTCTACGTGATCCCCAACTTTGGCAACCCCAACGGCGCGCTGATGAGCCTGGAGCGCCGTCAGCGCCTGCTGCAACTGGCCGTGCGTCACAACCTGCTGATCGTCGAAGACGACCCGTACGGCGAGCTGTACTTCGATGCACCGCCGCCGCCGTCGCTGTATGCGCTGTCCCAGCAGACCGAGGGTGCACAGGGCCGCGTGGTTTATCTGGGTAGCCTGTCGAAGGTGATGGCGCCGGGGCTGCGCGTGGGCTGGATGATCGCCCCGCCGCTGCTGCTGGGCAACGCCGTCATGGTCAAGCAGTTTGCCGATGCGCACACCTCCACGTTTGCACAGGCCACGGCGGCCGCCTACCTGCGCAGCAACCGCCTGGACGCTGCGCTGCCGCGCACGCGCGCTGCCTACGCGGAGCGTGCACACGCCATGGCCAATGGCCTGCGCGCGCTGCTGCCCGAGAGCGAACTGACTTTCAACCGCCCGCGCGGTGGCATGTTCCTGTGGGGCCGCCTGCCGGGCCGCAACGCTGCGGATGTGGCCAAGATCGCCATTGAGCGCGGTGTGGCCTTCGTGCCGGGGGCGGCGTTCTACGCGGTCGATCCGGACCGCTCGACGCTGCGCCTGTCGTACGCCACCTCGTCGCTCGCGCAGGTGGAAGAGGGCATTGCCAAGCTGGCAGGTGCCATTCGCGAACTGCCCGTCGCCTGATCGTCTGATGATCTGACTGGCGGCAGGTGAGGGCGCGGGCAACGATGCCAGTGCACCTCACCGATTTGGCCTGTTCCAGCCAGGCCCACCCATCCACGATGAAGCCACCGCGCAGACGCTGCGCGCGATGCCGCCGCTGGTGCTGACCGTGGCGGACTGCCGCGCCACCTACGAGCAACTGCGTGCGCGCGGTGTCGAGTTCACGCAGGAGCCGGTCGAGCGCTTCGCCCGCGCCGATGCCGGCTTTCGCGACCCCGCCGGCAGTGGCTGGAAGATGATCCAGGCTGCCGGGGGTGCCAAAGACGTCAATGAAGAGCGCCCGCACCGGACTCCGCCAGTTTCACCGCTGGGTGTCGATGGTCTTCACGCTCGCGGTCATCGCCAACTTTGTCGCCATGACGCGCGGAACGCCGCCCGCGTGGATCACGTATGCGCCGTTGTTGCCGCTTGTGTTGTTGATGATCACGGGGTTGGTGATGTTTGTGCTGCCGTACCTAGACCGGCGTGGCGCCCGGCGTGCAGGCGAGGGCAATCGCAACGCGCCGGTCGCAAGGATTTGAGGCCCACCAGCGGGTGATGGGAAGCGACACGGTGATGCGGCAGAATATGCCGTTTCCTTCCCACCCAATGGCGCCACCCATGACGTCTCTTCAATCCGCCGCACGGCACGTCCATGACAGCATCCGCTCGGCGACGTCCGGCCTGATCGGGCGAGAGCAACTCGCCGAGCTGATGATCCTGGCCGCTGTAGCCCAGGAGCACCTGCTGGTGGTCGGGCCGCCGGGCACGGCCAAGAGTGCGGTGGTGCGCCGCGTCGCTCACGCTATGGGCGGGCGCTACTTCGAATACCTGCTCGGGCGCTTTACCGAGCCCTCCGAACTGTTCGGCACCGTCGACCTGAAGAAGCTGCGCGAGGGCACCGTCGAGACCGACGTTACCGGGATGCTGCCGGAGGCGGAGATCGTGTTCCTGGACGAGGTGTTCCTGGGCTCCACGGCCATCCTGAACACCCTGCTGGGCGTGCTCAACGAACGGCGCTTCCGCCGTGGCCACACGCAGATCGATTGCCCGCTGCGCGTGTGCGTGGGTGCCGCCAATGGCTTGCCCGACGATGAATCGCTCGCCGCTTTCGGCGATCGTTTCCTGCTTCACCTGTTCGTGCAGCCCGTGCCGGATCACCAGTTGGAGGCCATGCTGGCCGGCGGCTGGCAATCCGAGATGCGCGCCGTGGCCTCGCACGCGGGCATGGCGGATCTCGACACCCTGAGCCGGGCAGTGCGCGATGTGCAGCTTGACGATGTGCGTCCGCGGTTGGCCCATGCGATCCGCCAACTCCGGGCAGCGGGCATTCCCCTGTCGGATCGCCGGATCGTGAAATCGCAGCGCCTGATAGCGGCGGCAGCCGTGCTGGCTGGCCGGCTGCAGGCCACCGAGGCCGATCTCTGGCCGCTGTTCTATGCCTTGCCCACGCAAGACGCACAACAGAGTGCACGTGACGTGCTGCGCGACCAATTTGCCAGCGCGGTGAGCCATCACCTGTCGTTTGCTGCCGAGCAGGCCGCCATGCAGCCGCAGTCGCGGGTTGGTCGCCTGGTTGCTGCCGCCGAACTGTGCTTGGCCGACAGCAGCGAGGGCCCGCAGTCTGGCCAGGCAGAGGCACTACTGCGCGAGATCGATGCCAACTATTCCGAGCAAACGCTTCCGTCGGAGTTAGCGGCGTTGCGCGATCAATTGGCGGCACGCCGCGCCGCGGCATCCTGAGCATGCAGGACGGCACTGCATTGTCATGGGCATGGCGGCCTGCAGCGCAGCCGGCCGCGCCGCAGGCCGCCGTGGCTTGGGGGGCGGCCGCAAAGCGCCTGCACGCGCGCTTGCGTGCGCATTTGGGTGACATCGAGGCCGAATCGAGTGGATTGCAGGTGACGGCCAGCCGTGACGTGCTGGTGGTCATGGGTGCCGCCTCTGCATTGCCATGGGTGGAGGGCATCGAATATGCAGCACCGCATCCGGAGGCGCCGCAACTGTGGCTGCCGACGCTGCAACAACCGGACGTGCCATTCGACCTGTTGGCCCAGGCCCTGATCCGCAGGTATGTGCGGCAGCCCCTGCTGGTCTGGCCCAGCCCTGCCTATGTGCTGCCGCTTGATCGTGCCCTGCCGCTCTCCGCAGCGCTGCTTGCACAGATCGATGCCCATTGGCATACCCGGGCGGATTGGCTGCCCGCCGACACCTGAGGCGCGATCGATGGAACTTCCGGAGTCTCTACATCGCTGGCGCGACTGGCTGGCCTGGTTTGGCGCCGATCTCCAACCGGAGGTCGGCGCGCTGGTGCGCCGGCTGCATCCGTTGTTGGGCGCGTTTCTCGGGACGCGGCTGGCGGGCACGCAAGAGCCTGCCGGGCTTGGCAACCTGAACCGGCGTGGCCCCTATGATCGGCTGCTGGCCAGCGAATGGCTGCTGGCGCACGACATGCCTGATGAATTCCTGCGCCGGGCCGCAGCGGGTGAGCATCTGTTTCTCGCGCCGCCGACGCATGCACCGCAGGCAGACCGCTTGATCGTCGCCTTGTTCGATGCGGGTCCGTTCCAACTGGGCGCGCCTCGTCTGGCGCATCTGGCCCTGTGGATCCTGCTGGCGCGCCGTGCTCGCGACGCGGGTGGCGAATTGCGCTGGGGCATTCTGCAGGGTGCCCCAGCGCTGCGCGAAGCCACGGAGGTGTCGCATCTGCGCAGCCTGCTCAAGGCGCGCACGTACGACGGTGCGACTGCAGAACATCTGCACACCTGGCAAACCTGGCTGGCTGAACACGCCCCCCGCCCCGGCGAGTGCTGGCGGATTGGCGGTCACGACGATGAAGGTGGCGCGGGCGGGAGCGGCGCAGCTCCCGTGTGGACGCACACCGTGCGCATCAGTCCGGCACTGACGGAGAACAGCATCGACGTGCACCTCCGCGCTGGCCGGGCGGAACGCACGCAGCGTGTGGCATTGCCGGAACCGGCGGCCGCCGTTCGCCTGCTCAAGGGCGGGTTCCAGCTAGAGACACTTGTCTCGGCCGCGGCGCCCGGGGTGAGCCCACATCGTCTGGCGACGCTGTATCCGCCGCAGATCTCCTTGGGCGGAACGCATGTTGCCGTGCCGATGCTCGATGAGCCTGGTGTGATGCTGTTTCATGTTCCCAAGGCCAAGGAGATCCACACCGCCAAGGCACGTCGCAACCTATGGCCGACGGGGGCGCAACCGCTGGCGGCAGCGTTCTACCGGAAGCGCTACTGCGCGCTGCTCAGCCATGAGGGTGTGCTGCATCTCTGGATGCCGAGTCACATTGACACCCGGCCGCGGCCCTCGCGGGAAGTCCTGGACGCACCGCCGGGGCGCCGGGGCCTGCTGCCCGCGGCCCGGTTGTATGGCCGGAATGGTGAGTTTTTCTGCATGCTCGATTGTTCCGGGCGGTTGGTCTATTGGCGCATGGGCGCGGCCCCTATTGGCAGTACGGACGATGCCCAGACGCAATGCCTCGCGACCCAAGTCTTCGGAATGGCGCAGGTAGACGACAGCCAATTGATCTATCTGCGCAACGACGAAGGCATCCTGGTGCTCTGCCGATGGAGCGGCGCTGGCGCGCACGAGCGGATGGGCTTGGGCAGTGCTTCGGACGTGACGGAGGTCCTCTTCGGCGCCGGCGCGCTCTGGCGCGCACAGTTCGGGGCATGTGCCGTGCGGCGGGGCGAGCTTGCCGAACAGGTGTGGACGGTGTTCAAGCCAGCAGTGCAGGGCGACGCCGGTGAGTTCGGCAGCACCGAGGTGCGGTTGCCGCCCGGATGGCGTGCAATCGGGATCGCCCAGGTGCTCGACAGTTCGGTTCTACGCCTAGTCACGCTCGATGCCAGCCGGACCCGGCTGGCGCTCCACGGTGGCCCATCGGACGAGGTCTTGTACACAAGTGCCTCACCCATCGTGCAGCACACTGTTTCTGTGGTCGGCGATCTGGTGGCCCTGCTGACGGAAGACCGCACGTTGATCGTCTATTCCATCAAGGAGCGGCTGATCCGCACCCAGGTGTCGGGCAGAGGAGAGGATCATGTGGCAGCCTGACGTGGTCGACCTATCCTGCATCGTTCAGCAGCCCTCGCTCAGCGGCCATGTGGACGTGGCAGGGCTGTGGTTTCCGGCGGACTGGTTCGATCTGCCCACGCGGCGTCGACGCATGCTGGCCCACTGGCAACCGCGTGCGCGCGCGTTCTCGTTTGCCCAGGGGGACTTGCTGTCCTTCGCGACGCCGCAGCGGTGCGACAGTGCAGCGTTACCCGGCTGGCCTCTCATCCTGCATGGCCGCACGCTCTCGTCGGCGATGCTCAGCGACACGGAGGCTGCCGCGCTGCCGGTCGCCGACGTCTGGGTCGTGACCGGTGCGCGGGTGCTGTCGCTGCATCTGCGCGACGCCGTGCCGCAAGACCCGAGCCAGTGGATTGCTGCCGGTGACTACGGCTTGCTGGACACCTATGACTGCCGGACTGCGCAGCCCGAGCCCGTTGTCGAGATCGGGGCCGGCACGGCCGACGTGCGCAAGCTGCTCGGCGACAAGGTGCCGGCTGCCAGTGCGCAGCAGGCGTCGTTCCTGCGCGAGCTGCAGGCGGCGGCATCTGCGCAGCCTCTGCCACCAGCCAGCACACAGCCGCTGCAGCGGTCGGCCGGCCGATGGCGTGCATGGTGGCCGCTGATGCTGTGCGTGGGTGTGGTTGCCGCGCTGGTGGCCTACGTGCTCCGCGATGCCGACGCGCCCGCCGCATCGCATGGCAATAGCACGGTCGCGCACGACTGGCTCCTTGCGCTGGGCTGGGTTGTGGCGTGCGTCGTGGTGCTGGTGAAAAACCCATGGTCAGTCAAGAGGCCGTCATCGGGCAGCGGCGGACCGGCGCGGGAGCAGGCTCGCCCGGCGGCTACAGCGCCGGCCGGCCGGACCATCTCTGCGCGGGCCGGTCAGCGATTGCCGCAGCGATGGCGTGACTGGCTTGCACGGGCGGCGCTGTTCACGCGGGTCTCCAACCTGCTGGGCCGCCAGCATGCCGCGTATCTGCGTCGCATGATGGCGCTGTTCGAAGATGGGCAGTTGGACGAGGCACTGCGCCATGCGATCCCGCTGGGTGGGGAGCAGGGTTCACTCGGCCAGTCGTTCGCCGCGCTGCAGGCACGTCGGGACCTGGCGCTGAGCCGACAACTGGGCACCGGGCCGAGCGTCCATCTCGGGGACGAGATCGGCAACTATCTGAAGCAGCTTTACCGCAAGAGCTTTGAGAAGCTCGATCGCGAGGGCCGCATCGATGAGGCCGTCTTTGTGCTGGCCGAGTTGCTGCAAAGCCGTCAGGAGGCGCTCGACTATCTCGAGAAGCATGCGCGCTACAAGCAGGCCGCCGAGCTGGCGCTCGCCTGGGATCGTCCGTCCGACGTGATCGTGCGGCTGTACTGTCTGGCCGGCGATTGGCGTGTTGCGGTGGCGGTGGCCCGCCGCGACCGTGCCTTTGCCAACGCTGTGCTGATGCTGGAAAAGAAGTGGCCGGACCCCGCGCGGCAACTGAGGCTGGAATGGGCGCAGGCACTGGCTGCCCAGGGTGATTGGCTGGGTGCGATCGATGTTGCGTGGCAGGTGCCCGAAGCGCGCGAGCGGGCCGCGCAGTGGCTGCAGCATGCAGAAGCGGACGGCGGCACGCTGGCCGCCCGTGCCCTCGTGCAGCGCGCGCAATTGCTGCCCGACACGTTGTCGCGCTACGAGAGTTACCTGTCGACGTTGCGAGAAGACGGCGGCAGGCATCGCGAGCGGGCCGCGCTTGTGCAGGCGCTGCTGGCCGTGCAGAAGAAGGGGCCGGCCTTGGCCTCATTGGCCCGTGCAGTCATGGGGGCGGTCTTGGCCGACCAGGCTCGCGGTGTTGGCGCACTGAACCGGAAGATGGTGCAGAACCTGATCAATCTGACGGGGGATCGCCTTCTGCAGGCGGATCTGCCAAACGCACCTCTGCCGGTGCCTGAGCAGCCGGAGCCGCTCAATCGGCGGACGCCGCCGCTGGAGCTAGAGGCTCCCGATGCAGGCACCCGGGGGATTCTCGATGCCGTACCACTTGAAGGTGATCGCTATCTGGTGGCGCTGGGCGAAGCCGGGGCGGCGGTGGTCAACGCGCATGGCGTGATGGTGGCGCGGTTTGCTGTGCCGGCGGAGATGCTGGTCATTGCGGATAGTGGTCAGGTGGCACTGGCCCTCGCGCGGCGCGGTGATCTCTGGCGCGTGAGCCGGATCGAGCTGGCGGCACGCCGCGTGCAGGACCTGGGTGTGATGCCCATGGACCATTGCGCCATGCAGTTCGACGGCATCGCTTGGACTGTTGTGCATGATGTGAATGTGCGTGTGCTGGATGTCAGCCAGACGCCGTGCGCCATCCTGTGGCAAGTGACCGACCTGCCGGGTCACGTGGTTGCGTTCACACGGACACCGCATCTCGAACAACTGCTGATTCGGGCCAGTCAGGCGGCCTACCAGCTCTGGCGCTACAGCCTGCCGCAGCGCAGGTTGCTCGCACGGGACGACATTGCCGCGCCGGCCGATGGTGAGACGCTGCTGCTGGATTCCAACAACGGGAGCGTGCGTGTCGGCCCGATGCAAGTGACGGACGGCGTGCCATCGCTGCCCTATGTCTGTTCATCGACCCGGCACCTGCTCGGTTTCGAGCAGGATGGCGACGCGCGCCCGGTTGGTTTCCGCCTGGGTGTCGGCTGGTTGACGTTGTCACTGCGGGCCGGGGATGGCTGCCGCACGTTCCGGCTGCAGGCGGTCGGCAATGCCACGGACCGCGTTCGTCTGCGCTGGCCAGCGGTTGAAGCGGTGTGCGAGCGTTTTGCCGAGAAGGCCTGGCTGGCCTTTGACGAGACGGGCCGTCTAGTGCACGTCGACCTGGTCAGCGGCGAAGTGCGGATGCTGTCCATTCGGTAGGTGGGCTGGCTCATGCCGCCCGCCCATCCGCCACACCACCACCGCCACCAAATGGCACGCCGCTGCCGCCCAGCCCAGCATGCCCGGGCCCCCATGCGCCAATGCCAGCGCCCCCACGCTCGACCCCAGCGCAATCCCCACATACACCGCCGATGCATGCAATGACAGCGTGATCGGCGACACCTCTGGTGCTAAGCGGATCAGCCGCGTCGCCTGCGCCGGCCCGAAGCCCCAGCCCGCCATGCCCCACAGCACAACTGCACCGATGGCGACAGCGCCTGCAACCGTGCCATGCAGCACCTGAGCCGATAGCGACAGCACCGAGAACGCCAGCACGATGCCCACGCTGCTTACGGCCAGCACGCGGGTTACACCAGCACGGTCCGTCATGTGCCCGCCCAACCCGGTGCCCAGCGCTGCAAAACTGCCCACCAGGAACAGCACGATGCCCACATGCTGGGGCTGGAAACCCAACCCCTGCACAAAGAACGGCGCGACATACGTGTAGAACGTGAAGCCGCCCGCCGCCCACAGTGCCGACACGGCCAGCGCGCTCAGCATGCCGGGCCGGCGCGCCACGCTCAGGCGCTGCGCCAGCGTGGTCACGCTGTGCGGCAGGGCGCGCGGCAAGCCAAAGGCGAGGCCCGCGGTTGCCAGCGCAGACAGCACGCCGCACGCCACGAAGGTCGAGCGCCAGTCGCCTTGCGCGGCAATCCACGCGCCCAGCGGCACCCCCAGCGCCACCGCCACCGTGCCGCCACCCGTGATGATGGCGAGCGCCGTGCCGCTGCGCGCTGCCGATACCAGCGAGGTCGCCACCGCATTGGCGGTTGGCAGGAACACGCCTGCGGCCAGCGCCAGCAGCACACGCGCCGCCATCAACTGCCCGAAGCCGTGCGCACTGGCGGCCAGCAGGTTGCCTGCCGCAAAGATGGCCAGCGCGCCGATCAGCACGCGGCGCCGGTCAACGTTGCCCAGCAGCGTCGCCATCACGGGCGAGCCCACGGCGTACGTCACGGCAAACACGGTGACGAGCTGCCCCGCCGCCGGCACGCTCACCCCCAGTTCAGCGGCGAGCGTCGGCAGCAGGCCGGCGATCATGAATCCTTCGGTGCCGATGGCGAACGCGCCCAGGCACAACCACCACAGCGATGCCGGCATGGTCGGCTCCTGTCAGAAGAGGAAAGCAGAGAGGGGGGCGGAGCGTGTGGCTCCGCAGGGATCAGCGCGCGGTGGAGTCGGCGGTCTGGCCGAACAACACGCTGCGCTCGTCGTCGGAGATGTCTTCGCGGCGGCGCGAGTAGGCGCGCTCGACACCGGCATACGCGCGCTCGGTGGCCGGGCGTGCGCCAACGGCCTCGAACCAGCGTTGCAGGTGCGGGAAGTCGCTCAGGTCTTGCCCGTGCCCGGCGTGCGGCACGATCCACGGGTAGGCCGCGATGTCGGCGATGGTGTAGTCGTTGCCGGCAATGTACGGGCGATCGGCCAGGCGGCGGTCGAGCACGCCGTACAGGCGGTTGGTTTCTTTGGTGTAGCGGTCGATGGCGTAGGGCACGCGCTCGGGGGCATACACGTTGAAGTGGCCGATCTGCCCGGCCATCGGGCCCAGGCCGCCCACCTGCCAGAACAGCCACTTGAGCACTTCCATGCGGCCGTGCAGGTCGGTGGGCATCAGCTGGCCGGTCTTTTCAGCCAGGTAGAGCAGCATCGCGCCCGATTCGAACAGCACCACGGGCTCGGTGCCCTCGGCCGGGTCGTGATCGACCATGGCCGGGATCTTGTTGTTGGGCGAGATGGCGAGGAATTCGGGCTTGAACTGGTCACCCCGGCTGATATCCACCGGGATGACGCGGTGCGGCAAACCGGTTTCGGCAAAGAACAGCGCCATCTTCAGGCCGTTGGGGGTGGCGCAGTAGTAGAGGTCGATCATGGCGGGGCCCTCGTGTTTCTGTCGTGTTGGATGACAGATTAGGTGCGCGAGTGGCCTTTTGTAATGACCAGAAATCGGAATTTCCGGGTGGCCACTTGGCTTAGTGGCCGTGCACCTGCGCGGGCTCGGGCGTCTCGCACGAGCGTGCATACCACTCCCATGCAGCGGTGGCGCACAGCACCCCGGTCGCGAGCGTGGACACCGTCAGCGCAGACAAACCATCCGCCACTAGCCAGGCCGCTCCAAGCGCGACCAGCCCGACCACATGCGCCGGACGCACCCGCCCAAAGATCGCCCACTTGAACAGCAGGTTGCCCAGCAGATACAGCCCCGCGCTGCCCAGCACCGCCAGCGCCGCGCCCGCATGCGGATGGCCCACCGGATGCGCGAGCACAAACTCATCGGCCACGGCGCCAATGATGATGCCCGCCACCAGCACCACGTGGATGTAGGTGTACGCCAGCCGTGCCAGGCGCCCCGGGTCTGCCGAGTGCGACATGGTGTGTGCGCCGCGCTCGGCAATCGTGTCGAAGTACAGCCACCACATCGCCAGGCTGCCGATGAATGACACCGCCATCGCCGCGATGTTGGCGGCGTTCCAGTCGAGTCCGGCAAACGTCGAGCCCGTGACCGTGACGGACTCGCCCAGCGCGATGAGAACGAACAGCGAGCAGCGCTCGGCCATGTGGCCGCCTTCCACGTTCCAGTCGTCGGTGGTCGAGCGGCCCAGGCCCGGTGTGTAGAAGCCCGTCGACGGGCCAATCCATTCGATGGACAGCGCGAGGATCCAGCACACCCAGCGCACGGGCACGTCCGACAGCCCGCCGATCAACCACAGCACCGCCGAGGCGCCGAGCCACACGCCAATGCGCTGGAAGTTGCGACGCATGCTCAGCGATTCATGGCGCACGGCCCACAGGAAGAACAGCGTGCGCCCGAACTGCATGAACACGTAGGCCAGCGCAAACGCCAGTCCGCGCGAGCCAAACGCCTGCGGCAGCGATGCGGAGAGCAGCAGCCCCGCCGTCATCAGCACCAGCATCAGGATGCGGATGGCAAGCTTCTCGGGGTCGAGCCAGTTGGTGACCCACGAGGTGAAGATCCACACCCACCACACCGCCAGCATCAGCAGCAGCGCCTGCGCGCCGCCTTCGAGCGTGAAGTTGCCGATCAGCAGGTGCGAGAGCTGTGTCACCGCAAAGACGAACACCAGATCGAAGAACAGCTCGATGTTGGTGACGCGGTGGTGGCCGTGCGCGCCGGAGGGCGCGGGGCGGAGGTAGCTGCGGGGCATCGGGGGCTCAGTGATCAGGCTTGCATGCCGAGCGTGAGCGTGCCCGCGCCTACCATCACCGCGCCGCCGGTGTAGCCGAAGCGGCGCTGTGCGGCCACGCTGGTCAGGCGCTTGGCGAGCAGCTTGGCGGCCAGCGCATACATCGATGCATTGGCGGCGGCCAGGCACACGAAGGTCGGCAGCAGGATCACGCTTTGCGACAGGAAGGTCTGATCGGCCGACATGAATTGCGGCACAAAGGCGACGAAGAAGACGATGCTCTTGGGGTTGAGCGCCGTGACCGTCCAGGCGGACAGGAAGCGGCGGCCCGCGGACTTCTGCTGCACGGGGATGGTGGCTTCCGGCGCGTCATCGCGCAGGCGGCGGGCGCTGAGGATGGACTTGATGCCCAGGTAGACGAGGTACGAACCGCCGATGAGCTTGAGCACCGTGAATGCCGTGGCGGATGCGGCGAGCAGGGCGCCCGCACCGGCCAGGGACACAGCCATGGCGGTGGTGTCACCGGCGGCCACGCCGGTCACCGTGCTCCACGCCGAGCGGCCACGGTTGGCCAGCGAATCACCAATCACCAGCAGGATGGTGGGTCCGGGGATGAGCAGGATGATGATGCTGGCGCCGATGAAGGCCAGCCAGGTGTGGAGGGTCATGGTGGTGTCTCTGTTTTTTGGGAATGAGCCGCCAGTTATCCATGAATTTTTGGGGGCGTCAAACGGGGGAGATTGGTTTTTTTGCGGTTTGGGTTTTGGTCTTGGTGGTTTGCTGCTGTTTCGTCCCCTGCCGGGGCCGACTCACTTTTCTTGTCTTGCCAAGAAAAGTAAGCAAAAGAAGGCGCGCCCGAGATGGCGACCCCCGCCTTGGATTTTTGTCGCGGGGAGGGGAAGGAGCCAAACTCGCTGCGCTCAGACAAGGCTCCTTCCTTTTTCCTCCCCGCAACAAAAATCCAAGGCGCCATCAAGGGCAGGAACGTCAAAGGCCAAACCGGCGAGGAACAAGCGTGAGCGACATGGCTCGGTTGGTGCGAGTGCCTAACGTGAGGGGCAAGGTTAGCGGCTAGCGGCGAGCAGTGGGGATGAGCGAGACGGAGTAGTGCACTGGCACTCGATGGTGTGCTTTACCCCTGCCCTAGATGGCGCCTTGAATTTGTGTAAGCGGGCGGAAAAAAGACGGGGAACTGTTTGAGCGCAGCGAGTTTTCCCCGTCTCCGCCCGGTTACACAAATTCAAGGGATGTGTCGCCATCTTGGGCGCGCCTTTCTTTGCTTACTTTCTTTGGCAAGACAAAGAAAGTGAGTCAGCCCCGGCAGGGGATGAA